>JAHEZG010000184.1 GCA_023251195.1 Chitinophagaceae bacterium
GAACAAAAAATTCCAATCGGCATTATCACCTTTATCAAGCGCGATTATTTAAATCATCACGATATCGGGTTTGCATTTCTTGCAAAATATACACGACAAGGTTATGCTTACGAAGCAACAAAAATTGTTTTAGCTGATGTAATAACTAATTCTGTTCACTCAAATGTTCTTGCAACAACCATTAAAGAAAACAACAACTCCATTCAGCTTTTAATAAAATTAGGATTCAGTTACAGCCACGAAATTGAACAGGGCGGAGAAAAATTATTGGTGTACGAATACGGTGCGGATAAATTAATTATCGACCGACTAACAAAATCATTCTTCAACCTATTCACCAATACAAATAACCAACAACCCGATTGGAGTTTGATTCATCAGCTTTGTATTCCTGAAACTTTAATAATTAAAAAGACTGATGAAGTTGAAACAGTTTACACTCTTTCATCTTTTATCGAACCACGAAAAAAAATTCTTTCCGACGGAACACTAACAGAATTTGAAGAATCAGAAATTTCAAACGAAACAAAAATAACCAGCAACATCGCGCAGCGATTTTCAAAATATAAAAAGACCGGCAACCTCAACGGAAAATATTTTCACGAATACGGAAACAAACTTTTTCAATTTATAAAAACACAAAGCGGCTGGAGAATAAATTCATTAATCTGGGAAGACGATAAACCCGAAAACACCAATCGGTAATTTTATTTTGGTTCATTGGTTCATTGGTTCATTGGTTCATTGGTTCTATTGTTCAATTATTCAAATGTTCTATTATTCAATTGTTATCAAAACATCAAAATATTTCAAAACAAAATTCCTGCAGACTGTCAACTGCCTACTGTCAACTGCCTACTGTAAACTGCCGACTGCCTACTGAAAAACTGCCTACTGATTAATCTGACTATTTTCGCATACTCTCTCCCTCGGTTTCACCGTTATCACAAAGTTGAACTTTGGTTAACGCTGTTATTTTTACGCTCCCTGCAATGAAAACCGAGACCGCTAAACGCTACGACAACAAAAAACTCTACGACGAACTCCGCCTCAAACAAACGGAGATGAACTCGTTGTTGCAGGTCACGCAAGCCATTAACGATAACCTTGGCATCAACGGATTAATAAAATTATATACCGATATTCTCATTGAAGAATTAGGAGCCGAGCGCGTTGCATTTTTTTTACAGGATGATAACTGGCGCTGTCAGCGCGCCATTGGGTTGGAAGAAACATTTACAAAAACCAATCACAAAAAAGACCTGCTCACTTTCCCGCATCTCACCCACTTAAAAAAAGGCAAGCACGCATTCACTCCGCTGTTCGATATCATCGTTCCCGTCTATCATAAAAATCATCCACTCGCATTCACACTAATTGGCGGCATCGACCAGATGAAAGAATTTTCGTTGGAAGAACGACTCAACTTCATACAAACCATATCAAGTATTATTTCAGTTGCCATCGAAAACAAAAAATTATTTAAAGACCAGCTCAAGCAGCAGGAAGTAAAAAAGGAAATGGAGCTGGCCGGAAAAATGCAAACCACTCTCATTCCCGAACACCTTCCGGCTGATGATAGAATGGAGATGGCTGCCATCTACATGCCGCACTTCGATGTCGGCGGCGATTACTACGATGCATTCGAACTCAACGAAGACGAATTATTTTTTTGCATCGGCGATATTTCCGGTAAGGGAATGGCGGCCGCACTGCTCATGGCAAGTTTCCAGGCGGGCCTGCGCAGTCTCGTGAAGCAACAAGGTTCGCTTAAAGACATGGTGCACGAACTCAACACCAAGGTAAATGAAATCACCCGCGGCGAAAAATTCATCACGCTCTTTATGGCAAAGTACAATTTCATCACACACACTTTGCAATACATCAATGCCGGTCATCCGCCGCCCGTGCTTTGCTCCAACGGAAAAGTGCAGTTGCTCGGCGAAGGCTGCACCATACTCGGCATGTTCGATAAATTGCCACTCGTCAAGTCCGGAAAAATTTCGCTCACTGAAGATTCCATTCTCGTTACTTACACCGATGGATTAACCGAACTCGAAAACAAACGGCAGGAAGAACTCGGCATCGAGCGCCTCGTGGAGTTTGTAAAACAACACGAGCACGATGAACCCAAGCACCTCATCGACGAACTCACAGATTACCTCGTATCATTCAAAGGCCAGAAAAAAATGTTCAGTGACGATATCAGTATTTTAGTTTGCCGATTCTTTGCAAATAAAAAAGGATAAAAAAATTAACACAGTTACAGTAAAATAATTAGGGGGTTCTTTTTTTGAATACAAAAAAAGGCGGGCTTTACATTTCAATTTTTTGTTTGAATACAAACAAAAAGATTTCCATTTCAATCCCTAACCCGAGCAACACTAAATCTTAAGCGAAAACTATTACACTGTAACGCTTTCATTACGAACCAAACGCTGTCATTGCGAAAAAACTGTAATCAGTTTTTGAAGCAATCTGTAAACCATTCATGCTCTGTATTTCAATCGCGACTATTCCCCTCTATCAAGAGGGGTTAGGGGTGTGTTTGCTCACGAAATATTTCCTCTCACAAAAAAATGCGGCTAAAGCCAGCAACCCATTTCATTTCTATCAGTTCACTAAAGTGAACTGCAATAGAAGAGCAAAAAAAATATTTTTTTTAACACAGTCAAATACAACTAATCCATTGCCCCGCGCTTTAGCGCGGGGAACAAAAGCAAAACAACATCTGGCTTTAGCCACATTTTTTCCGCTGTCAAGCTGAGCCTGTCGAAGCATTGTCCCTAATGTCCCCATCGTCCCCTTATATTTTTTTGTAAAGAAAATAATCCCGAAGGGATTTCAGGTTTATAGAAAATAAAATCAAAAATATTTTTGATGCCGAAGGCATCACACAATTATTCTTTCACAAATTTCTTCACTGCTGTTTCTCCGTTTTGCAATTTCACCTTCACGAAATAAACTCCCGCTGCTAAATCACTCACATCAATAATTATTTTGTTGTCATTGCGAACAGAGTGAAGCAATCTTTCAATTCTTCCAACCACATCAACAATCTGTATTTCTCTCACCACAGACCGCTCGCTATTTATTACTGAAATTGTTAGTTGTTCAGTTGCAGGATTCGGATAAATCACAACTCCTTTTTCCAAATCAATTTCAATCACTGAGTTGATGATTGAACTTGAAACCGTATTGGTGAGAATCGGAGTGTTGTAATCGAAGTAAATCGAAGCGTTGTTTTCAATCACAGTTCCATTTGGAAGATTAGGTTTTGTTTTTACACTGAACATGATAAACCCCTTGCTCATTGCTTCATTGCTTGCACTGTCAGGCAGGAATAGTGGATTGAATGTCCATTGCAAAATTCCATTGCCGGAAATATTTAAAGTGAATGGTGCGCTTGCAACAATATTCTCAACAGTAACAGGATTGAGATATGGAGAGAGAGTATCCCTAACAATCACAAAATGTGTTGTGTCACTTCCTGTGTTTTGAAAATGAATGGTGTAAGTGAGAACAGAATCTGCTGAAGATAAATTTCCTTCTGGCGAAACTTGTTTCGAGTTAGGATCCCACGAACTTGTAACAGGTTCATCAAAAATTATTTGATTGTTTGATAGGTAACAGTCATTCGCTGTCGGAGCAATTGAAAATTCAGAATGCAGCAATGCAGTTGGAGAAACACTTGCCGGAACAGTGAGATAGCAATGGTAGAAACCGCCGTAATTAATGTTTGGCTCTTTCCAGGTAAGTGAATGGTTAATTGAATCCCATGTAGGTTGCAATCCTATTGAATAATGATAAATCAATGAAGTGTCATAAATGAAAGTTGTAGTGACAGTATCTGTAAGACCGGGGTAGTTGTAATCGTAAGAAAAAATTTGATAATACTTATCGAAGCCGGGATTTGAAGCTTGACAAAATGGAAAAACTTCCAAGTCATAACCAATGGACCCTGTTATTGCAAAATTTACACTACTGACAGAATCACAAATTGCAGGAAAATAAATATTACCGGTGTAACACGCAGTATAACTAGTAGCACAAGCAGGGGGTGAAAAATCTGTTACAAACATTCCGGTATCAGGAACATGAATAGCATAATATCCATTCATATCTGTAAATGCATATCCAACAAAAGAATTGTAGCCGCTGTCAGCCACTTCGACTTCCGCTCCCTGAACTGAAGTGTCACCTGCATCAAATATGCAGTTGGCGTTTGCATCAATGAATGCATAACCTTCCACTACATTATCAAAGTTGTTTTGAAGAAGATTGTAATTCGACACCACGGAAATACATCCAACACTGTCTGTAACAGTAATCGAATAATTTCCAGAAGAAAGATTTGTAATCACGGATGTGGTTGCTCCGTTGCTCCACAAATAATTGTAAGGTGCTACACCACCATTAAGTGTAACAGTAATTGTTCCGTTGCTGTTGCAATTAGGTGTAGTTGATGAAAGAAAACAGTAGTAGGCAAATGAAGAATCAACAACTGTTACACTCAACACATTGCTGCAACTTGCCTGGTCAATTACAGTAACTGTATAAGTCCCTCCGAACAGGTTGAACAAATCTTCTGTTGTTTCTCCGTTACTCCAAAAGAAATTGTAGGGAGGAATTCCTGAAATAGCAGTCAGGTTAATGCTTCCGTTCGCTGTCAGGCAAGTTGAGTTAATATGAGTAGCAGTTAGTAAAGGTCCATTGCTATTCTGAAGGGTAACATTTAATATAATCATACATCCGCTTGTATCGGTTACACTAACTGAATAAATCCCTGAAGAAATATTATTCAAATCTTCTGTTGTTTCTCCGTTGTTCCAGAGATAAGATGCAGCGACTGAATTATTTATTGTCAGGTCAATTGAGCCATTACTGTTTCCACAAGTTGGGTCAATGTGTGTTTCTGTAAGTGAATAGTTGCATACACTGAATGTAGATGAATCGCAACAGAGTGGATTCAAATGACAAACCACCACATTCACAGGAACATTGGGAGTAAGTCCTGTAATAATAACTGGTGGTGTAACATTAGATACCATACCTGAACCACCACCACTCCACGAAATGGTATAGGAATGTCCGAAGATGTAATTCCAATTGACAGTCAATGAAGTTCCGGTATAATTTGTAAAACTTATTTGTGGAGTCAGGCAAGTAACCTGCACTACATTACTGAAGGATGAAATTCCTTGCACTATATTTTCTGCTCTGAAATAAACTGTAGAAGCAGAACTGAGAATAGTATTAAGTATGCTGTCAACCGGAGCAATTAAATAAGTCCATGGTCCTGCTGATGATGGACCGCTTTGCCAGAATACAGAATCATTCACTGACTGATGAAAAGCCAATTGAAAACTATCTTCTGCGCATACACTGAGGTTTGATGGTGAAACGAAAGTTGAAGTAGTGAAAAGAGAAATATCATCAACTGCTAAAGAAGGGTCACTACCTACTGCATCTCCATTATTCACCCATTGAAATCCAATTTTCACATTGGGATTGTTATTGGCAGAAGCGGGAAGAGCAATGGAATAATTTGTCCATAGTCCAACTCCACCGCAAGTTGTTGGTGTATTTGGTGGGTCTGCCAATTGACTCCATAGTGTTCCATCAAAATACCACAAAGTAGAATTATCTAAAGCACCTTGCCCTCTCTCCATATAATTAAATGAAAAGGTGATATTGGAAAGACCAAAACAATTTATTGCAGGAGATTCTGCTCTTTTGCTTGTAACGACTGTTGAATTTGTGCAATCATAAGATGCACCACAATCTCCGGTAGGACAAAAGAAGACGGCAGAAGGAGAACTCGAAACATTTCCAACATGTAACGAAGCATCCAAGCCAGCTACACAACCAGTTCCACACTGCCCTGCTGCATTTCCGTTTTCTGCACAAGAGAAATAAAAAGTATTTGCATTTACCCCATTTGCACCTGTGGGGTTTATATTCCAAATTCCATTCACTCCATTGAAACTTGTGCATCCACTTGTGCAGCCATTTGTAAATGTTTCAGCCCAAAATGGAATTTGTGATTTGCATATAGTGAAAGAAAAAATAAATGCGAGTGTAAAAATTTTTTTCATTACAAAATATTTTCAGTTCCTAAATGTAACTTAAATATTTTCGTTCACCTCCTTTGGGATTGTATTCTATCAGCACATTATCAATTATACATTATCCATTATCAATTTCATTCTACTCACAGCTCCGCGTAAAACTCTTTTCTCCCCCAGCAAATCCGGCAATCCATCCACAGAAATCTTCCACAAATATTTTCCCCGCTCCATGGTCTTCAGCAACACCACACCATCACCACCACTCACTCCGCTTTTATAAGGTGCTGTAGTCATCACATCAGGTGTAACAGTTTTTAATTTTTGATTTTTAATTTTTGCTTTCCTTCCACGCTTCGCAGCTATCTTCTTCCATACACTAAACTTCGCGCCCTTCACCGGTTCACCATTTTTATTCACCATCAATATACGCAGCCCCGCACTTCCCGCCGGAGTCACAATCTCCAGCACACGCCGCCACACAAACAGGTTTTGCTTTCCGCCATCATGAGCAAACACACGCTTGCCATCAGCACACACCGCCATTACTGCCGCATGCAAATCATTGTTCGCTTTTATTTTTTCTTGTGTTGCCACTCCGGTTTGCGAGGCATGTAAAAACTCACCATACTTTTTACTGTAAGCTTTTGCATCATCACTGTAAGTAGTTGCAAACCCCGCAGGCATATTCAATTCACCATCCTGCAACACCACACTCTGCGCCGTAATAAATTGCATCGCACTCGAGTTCATACCCTCAGTATATTCCCAATTATTCTGCGATGCAGGTTTATAATACTTGTGCCCCGCAGCTTCCTTCATAATGCGCCGCTCCTCACCGCCCTTCCATGCACCATCAATATATCCCTGCAAAAACTGAAAGTTCAGCAAACATTTTTTATTCAGTTCCAACAAATCAATCCTATCCGTCTCCGATTCAGTTCCACGCTGCTGAAAGTCACCAAGGTTCTGTGCAGTATCAAGTTTCCCCTTCAAGTCCGTTACAAATGCAGGAGTATATTTTCCTTTGTAAAGAACAAAGTCAGCAAGTTTCCCTTCCAGATTCCTGATAATCGAATCACAAACAGAATACAATTCCGCTTGAGTACAATGGTATCTTATTTTCATCTTCTCACCCATGCATGCAGAATGTCCCCAGTATTTATCGGGAGTGTTTTCACCAGCATGTTTTTATGTTTTTGTTTAAAAAATCAACATCTCACCACTCCAAACCCATCTCAGCCCACACAATAGTAATATTGATAAATGAATTATTAAAATTGAATTTTAAAATACAAATAATGATACTAAAAATCAATTTATTGAAAATTAAAATAAACAAAATGATTCAATTAATATAAAAATTGATTTAATATTTAAAATAAAAGAATATATTAATATTAATAGTGATTAAATAATTACAATTATTGATTTATTAATTATAAATATTGATGCACATAATAAAACAATTGATGTAGTTATAATTGATATTCCATTAACCCTAACCTACAATCCCACCCTCCTTATCAGTCAACGACAACTCATCTTGACTGTCACTAATCATCGTATCAAAATTCCCTTCACCAATCTTTTCATAGATGCGACACAATTATCAGCCAACAACAAACCATCGCGACTGTCCCCTCGCCTTGTATTCAAGGAGAGGGATAGGGTGAGGATGAGCGATGCTCTGTCAATTCCCGCGGAGCGTTCGGAATTGACGATTCTTTTGGTGACTTTTCTTTAAAGAAAAGTTACAGAGGAAGCTATCATAATAGCATCAATTATTT
>JAHEZG010000463.1 GCA_023251195.1 Chitinophagaceae bacterium
TTTACTGATTTTAACTGGCACTTGTGGAGTTTAGCTTATAATACATCAGGGCAAATAAAATTTGTTACCGACCTGGCTACCAGTACTGCACCCATGATTCCGGTTGCCGTTACAGTCGATTCGATGAATAATTTTTATTTATCCGGAAATTATTATGGTCATCCATCAGTTGGAGTATTTCCTGATACTTCGTGGCTTAGTGATGCCGGCGGGTTAACCAATATCTACTTGTTAAAATTCTTTTACGATTCGGTTACTTTAAACCTGGTATGGCAACAATTTATCGGTGGAGCTGGAAATGATTATTTGCATGCCCTTGACTTAAAACAACAAAACGAAATTTTATTAACAGGAATTTATGCAAACACCGGTTTCTTCGGAAACGATTCAGGAAGCATCACATTAAATTCATCAGTAACAGGCAACGAAAATTTTATTTGTTGTTATCAGGTAAACGGAAATTTAATTTTTGCAAAAAACTCAGGCTACAGCATTGCCGGCGGTATTACATCCTCTGCTATTATTCACGATGATTCATTGATTTATATCTGCGGAAAATATACAGGAGCAGCAGTGCTTGGCGAAGGTGCCGATACTTTTTCATTGGTGCCGGTCAAGAATTTTTTCGTCGCGGCTTTTTCTGACTCAGGAAGTTTTCATTGGTCGCGCGGAAGTTTAAGTTCTTTCATTGATGGGTTAAACGCAATCACTCTTGACGATTCAGGACATGTTTATGCAGCAGGGTACTACACACTCTACTGTGTAATTGATACCGGAGCCACTGATAGTTTATACATTCCATCAGCCGGCGTTGACGATATTTTTATCGGACGATTGGGTTACAAAATATTAATTGAAGACACCACAATAATTATTGACACAACATCTGCTTCTACATTGAGTGCAAATTCAATTTCTGTTTACCCGAATCCTGCATCTGAAATATTAATGATTCGTTCCAACCAAACAATCTACAATGGATTGCTTGAAATTTATTCGGTTAGCGGAAAAATAATTTTTACTCAAAGGATTTCAAACCCTAAGAATATTGCTCTTGACATCTCATCGCTTCCGGTTGGTACATACTTCATTAAAATAAAAACAAGGGATAAATTTTTAACAGGAAAATTTTCTGTAATCAGGGATGAGTAAGAATTCTCAACTATAAATTATCCCGAAATATTTCCGTTCGTAAAAACTTGTTAAATTCACGAATTCAAATAATCAATTTGATTTCACCCAATGAGTTTTTTTAACAATACTGTTTTTTCATTCCTGTGTTTATCCGTTATTTTAACTTCATGCAATGCTTCTGATGAGCCAACTACCGATCTTGAAAAAAAAACAATTCCTGATTCTTTAATTGATTCAAAATCTTCAGCCCCTGCTGTTTCCTATAATTTATTCATGCTCGATTCAACAATTAATTCAGCAGGTTATGGTTACGATATTTTAATAAACGGCGAGCGATACATTCATCAAACCAATATTCCTGCAGTAAGTGGTAATCAATTTTTCGTATCAATGCAGGAAGCCAAAACAACCGCCATGTATGTGTGTTATAAAATTCAAAACAATATAATGCCACCAACCATTTCGGTTCACGAATTAGATAGTTTAGGAATTTCAATAAATTAATTTTTATGAAAAAGATTTTACTCCTCCTGCTTCTTGCAATATCAATTCACTCATTAGCTGATACCACAGGGTATTATGTATGGGTGCAGAAAGCTGAATTTCCTCCACTGGCCCGACATCGCGCAATCGGATTTTCAATAGGCGATAAAGGTTACATGGGTTTGGGGCATGTAAATGCGGGCGGTGTAAATATTGCTTATGCAGATTTCTGGGAGTATGATAAATCAACAAATGCATGGACTCAAAAAGCAGATTTCGGTGGTGGAACCCGATTTGGTGCAGTGGGTTTTTCTATTGGGAATAAAGGATATGCAGGAACCGGAACATCTGCAGCATACATTGACTTTAATGATTTATGGGAATACAATCCTGTAACAAACACCTGGCTGCAACAAGCATTAATGCCCGGCTCACCA
Organism: Chitinophagaceae bacterium; assembly: GCA_023251195.1. Lineage (GTDB taxonomy): Bacteria > Bacteroidota > Bacteroidia > Chitinophagales > UBA10324 > UBA10324. Next base: position 2,055 of record JAHEZG010000463.1, read on the forward strand.
CGCGCAGGTGCGGCAGGATTTTCAATTAATGGTAAAGGTT
>JAHEZG010000466.1:0-975 GCA_023251195.1 Chitinophagaceae bacterium
GTTTGATTATTCTTGGAGTGAAAAAGAAAACAATGAAAAAATGGGTAAAAAAATCTAAACTATGGTTTAACAAAAACGACAAATAAATAATTTCTATACAATTTCTCCTAGTCTTTTTAAATCCTAATACTATTCTATAATAGTAACAATAGTAAAATTTATAAAGGCAGAAAGTATTCATAGTCTGGGGGTTTAATTGAGTCCAAATAAAATATCTGTTTTTGTAGTGTCATTGCTTTTCTCTATACTAATTTCCATAGCTGGTGTTATGGCTGAGAATACGCAGAATATAGAATTTTCTTTTCCTGTGTCAGCAGGCAATGTTTGCGCTGACTTGAATCCTCACACAAGCAGCTCTTTTACTTGGGTTGTTAATATTAAAAATAAAGGCCCGGGAACTACACATGTTGTGGCTGCGGCATTCCATGACCCGCATGCAGGATGCGATGCAACAACTACATCTTTTAGCAATGGATGGCATGTCAGCGGCCAAACAGATTATCCGGAAGGCTCTTCTGGACAAACAACTTTTGTTTACGACACTTCTGCACAAAATTGCGGCAGGATTCAGGTGGATGCAGGATTCAGGGATGATTTCGGCCAGGATAAAGTTTTTCTTGGAATTGTCATAAATTATGGAGTTGATTGCGTTGCAAATAATGCGCCAGTGATCTTTGCATGCAGTGCGCCTTCTTCTATAACAGTTGGCGGCACAGCCACAACAACATATTCAATCTCAGACCCAGACGGCGATTCATTTACAGTCTTAGTTGATTGGGGCGATGGCACAACATCAACAGGCTCATCATCATCAGCAAGCCATGTTTATTCATCAACAGGAACATTTGCTGTAAGAATAACTGCCACAGACTCCAAAGGCGCTTCAACAAGCAAAAATTGCGGAACAATAACAGTTACCGGCACAGGCATAATCCCAACTTTTGGATCGAATCTAAAAATAATCAGTGTTGACGC
>JAHEZG010000466.1:985-2091 GCA_023251195.1 Chitinophagaceae bacterium
GACGCAAAGGTTGATGGCAAGACAAGCAGTAACCTGCATGATGGAGATGAAATAAGCAAGAAAGCAAAACCGGCATCAAAAGTTGAATTCAAATCAAAGGTAAAGAATCTATTCGATAAATCGAACGGATTAAAAATCAAAGGTATAACAGTGAAGACAACAATTGAAGGCATTGATAATGGCAACGATTTGGAAGACGAGTCAAATGAATTCGACTTGAGCCCCCAAAATGATAAGACAGTGACAGCAAGATTTGACTTGCCATTGAATGTTGAGGAAGGCACCTACACTGTTTCGATGGAAGCTGAAGGCGAGGACACAGAAGGAAATTCTCGCAGTGATTCAGTGAATTTGGATCTTGAAGTCAAAAAGGAAAAGCACGACTTAAGATTCTTTAAACTGGATTTAAGCAAATTGAAAATCAACTGCAATGAAACATTCAATGTAAACTACCAGATAATAAATCTTGGCCAGGATGATGAGAATCAGGCCGCAGTAGAAATAAGAAGCGACGACCTTGGAATTGATTTCACGCAAAAAGCCATCTCGATTAAATCAGGGACTGTTTCGAACACATTTGCCAAATCTCAACCAATCAAAATAGGGAACAAAGTGGAGGATGGCCCTTACACTATAACTGCAACTGTATTCACAGACGATGGAAAAGTTTCATATACCAAAACAGTTCAATTGACTGTGCAAAACTGCATTAAAGGAAATGAAGAAAAAATCAAAGAACAAAAAACCCCAACATTTGTCACAACAACCCAAGTCACAGGAATTCAGAGAACAAGAACTGTATACCACATTCCACTGACTGACATATTCAAAAACGGCAATTTGGGATTGTTGATAATCACAACCTTCATACTTTCGATATTTTTCCTGATGGCTGCAATTGTGCTGCTTGTCAGGAAAGATTATGAAGATGAATGATTAAATTTTAAGATAACAGCTTAGTGAATTCTGCTTCTGTATAATCTCTTTTTTTGGCATTCTAAATATTTTGTTAAAATCTTCCGAAGTTTTTCTAAATCATTATAAAAGATGAATTTCCAATTATTTTTTAATATATTTTCTTTTATCATAGGTTCTTCCATTTTTCT
>JAHEZG010000185.1 GCA_023251195.1 Chitinophagaceae bacterium
AATTTGTTAATGGAAAAAGATTGGTCTTTTGAAATTGCCATGATGAAATAAATTCCGTCGGCTAAATCGCTTACAGGAATTTCTATTGATTGATTTTTTGCTTTAATGATTTTTACCTGCCTTCCAGTTACATCAGTAATTACAAGATTGCATAATTCAATTGTTGTTTGAATAATGAGTTTATCAGAAACAGGATTCGGAAATAATTTCCAATCGTTTTTTGTAATTTCATTTATTGAGGTGGTTGTATCAATCACTCTGAAACTTCCCATCATTCCATCATCTTCGTGGTGTAACAGATGGCAGTGATACATGTATGGAACGCTGTCGTCAGCAAAATCTTCAAACTTGGTAATGAACTCAACATACTGTTGTGGCATCAAAAGCACAACATCTTTTTTTCCCTGTTCGTAATTTGGAACAGCACCACCATTAACATTCAAAATATAAAAGTGCATGTCGTGAATATGAAATGGATGTGCAATGCCTGTGTTGTTGGTCACTCTCCACTTTTCAGTAGTATTTAGGTAGGTGGTTACATTAATTACATTCATATCAAAATGAACTCCGTTGATATTAAATGGTCCTGCCACTTGCCCTTGCGCACTCATCATTGTGTCAGGTGCTAAAGTGAAAGTTCTTGAAACAGTAAAACCAGTCCACGGAATATTTGCAATTAAATTAGTTGGAGTAGTTGTTACAGCATTTGTTGTTTGTGCTCCGATATTTATTTGAAGCAATCCGAAGTCGGCGCCGTTCAGCGGATTCAAATTATAATCAGGAATGTTTCCGCCCATCATGCCTGTAACAGTTGCTGCTCCATAAATTCCATTGGGCAATTCCGAACTGTAACTGTTCAGAAAAATTGTATCGCCCATCATTCCCTGCAAGTCCAAAAGTATTTCGGCGCGTTCGCCGGGGCTTAATCTTATTCTTGTTAAAGTAATGGCACTGTCTAACAAACCGCCATCACTTGCAATCATTTTAAAAGTTTTGTTGGCTGTAAATCCGAAATTATAAGTTCGGGTAGAAGAGCCGTTGAGTAATCGAAAACGAATTACCTGCGATGGCGCATCGAGATACGGATGAACAGTTCCATTCACCATTACTGCAGTATCTAATTCTGTTGCAATTGCAATCTGATGTAAAATGTCGAACGATTTTGTTTGTACAATAATTGGAAAATCATCCACGCCATAATTTCTTGGAAGCGTTAATGCGGCTTCATCATTATCCTTCACGATTATCATTCCGGCAATTCCTTTTGAAACATGCAGGTCAGTTTTATTATCGCCATGCGGATGATACCAAAATGTTCCGGCAGAATTTAACATTTGAAAATATGGACTCCAGGTTGTCCCTTGGTTTATCACCTGATGCGGCCCACCATCATCCATTGGCGGCACATGTAATCCATGCCAGTGAATAGTGGTTGAGTTTCCAAATCCGGTTAAACTGTTTGTAACATTCATTGTCACCCAATCACCTTTGTTTACGATTAATGTTGGAGCGAGCAAGGCGCCGTTAATTCCATAAGTTGGTGTATTAATTCCCGGGTAAAACTGAGTGCTTCCGTTTTGAATATTCAGATTGAATGTGGTTCCGGTTAATGCCGGTGGAATTAAAAGTGGATTTTGCGCAACCATTATTTTGGTGCAAAAAATCACACAGAGGAATATGAAAATTTTTTTCATTTCAGTGCTGTACAATTATTTTTTTAACGAATAGGATTTTATTTTTTTCAAGAATCGAAATGAAATAAAATCCATTTGCAATATTTTTTGTTGAAATAAAATCAGCGATTGAATTTCCTGATTGAATTTCTTTTCCTGAATAATCAGAAATCAGGTATTGATTTGACGAAGAAAATTTTGAATGAATAAAAATTAAATCAGCACAAGGATTCGGATAAATGCTGAAATCATTGTTGGAATAAAACTCACCTGCAATTCCGGTTGGATTAACTGAAAGAATGTAAGTAAGTGTGTCTTTTAGTTGTGGTGTATTTATATCCCACACTGCATATTTAATAATGGCCATTCCATAAATCTGATGAGGAGTAATATGAATCAACACCAAACCGTATTCGCCGGGAATAACCGGAAGCATTGTTCCACTATCAAGCAGTGAAGTGTTACAGGCGGCATTATCACAAACCGATGCCTCCCAATTTGCCGGAACACTCTCACTTATTTTTTTCCATTGTAGTTGAATGGTATCAGCAGAAATATTGAGTTGCTGAATTGATAAGGTTTGCAAATCGTCAAGCATACCAAAAGCTTCTACGGAGTCGCCTGGAATAATGCTGTACGATTGCGCAAAAGAAAAATCAGTAGCCGCAACAAGTACGGCTACTGATAAAATTATTCTTTTGATTTTTTTATTCATGCTTAATGAGCAACTGTTAATTTTTGTGTTGCAGTTTTTCCGTTCGCAGTGAGGCGAACGAGGTAAATACCATTTGAAAGTTCAGCTGTATTAAAATGCTTAGTCACCAAACCGGTTTCATTTTCATTGGCAATCACCGCAATTTGTTTTCCGGTAATATCTGTTACATCAATCGTCAGCTTCGCTGTTTCATTTAATGAAACTGTAATAGAAACATTTTCGCTCGATGGGTTCGGATAAATTTCAAATGAAGAAACGGCAGTTGGTAATTCTGTTACACTTGAAGTAATACCAAGTAATGCCATGATTGAATCTCTCATGATCGTGGTATCACTGGTTGAGAAACTCAAAGTCGAAAACATAACTCGGTGATCGCTTCCACCAAGCAATACCACTGTTGGCATTCCGAAGCCGCCATAGTTTGCTACATGAACAGCACCACTATCATACGGCATATAGAGTGAAAGATTATTTGATGAAGTCCATGTTGAAGTATAGGCACAGGTTGTTGTATTGTTAAATGGCATTGCATAAGCAGTAATGGTACCGGGATGAGTTGCCAGAATGTGATTAGCCATTGCCTGAATTTTTTGTGCAGGTGGCGGACAAGCCCCGCAGTTCGGCATGAAGAAGTGAAGTATCACTGCCTTGCCTGCATCAAGGTCGGCAAACAAGTCATGTGAAACACCATTGCAATCCTGACCGGTTAATTGCATCGCTGTTTGTGCTTTGGAAATCGTAAGAACGAACATCAAAGCGATTGATAAGTAAATTGATTTTTTCATTTTTGGAATTAAAGAATTGTTTTTATGAAAATTATTTTACAACACTGAACTTAGAAGTAATGGTTTCTCCATCAGCAGTAAGTTGTACAAAATAAATTCCTGCATTCAACAAAGAAGTATTGATTTCAAATGTTTGTTTTCCAGCTGTAAGTTTTTTTGAAGGAGAAGAAATTATTTTTTGTCCGAGCGTATTGAACACTTCAATAGAAACTCCTGAAGCTTTGGTCAAATTGTAGGATAACACCGTTGAAGCAGTGGTCGGGTTTGGATAAAGGCTAACTTCTTCAGTTACATTTTTAAAATCAGACACTCCGGCAATAGCTGAAAGCGAATTGTTGATTGCATTTTGCAGTTGTGTTGTGGTAACTGTTCCGTTCTGTGAAAAATATTTTGTGTGAGTTGTTCCACCACCAACAACAACTGTTTTAGGCATACCACCAGAACCATAATTTGCCTGCGGGTTAACATTTCCTGCATTGTCAAATGTGGCTGTTGCGGTTACACTATTTGTAGTAGACCAACTTGACAAACTGCTGCAACTACCGTTGCCTGCATCATCAAACAAGTAAAAAACAACATTTGGATTTCCCATTGTAGCAATGGTGTTTGAAGCAGCTACAGCTGAACCAACACAAGCGCCACATGGCATTACCCAAACCATCACTACTGTTTTTCCGGCATCAAGATCGGTAAATAAAGTATGGCTCATACTGGCGCAATCAGTTGCAGTAAAATCGAAGGCGGTTTGTGCTTTGGAAATTGTAAGAACAAATAACAAAGCAATTGATAGGTAAATTGATTTTTTCATTTTGTAAGAATTTTAGTTTTAAAAATTATTGTTGAATTGCATTAAAAATTACATGTGAATGAAGTAAAAACATCAAAGCCCGAACAGCAAGTTGTCTTTCGGTTGAAACCAAGAAATAAAAATCAAATAAGAAACTGCTGCTCGAGAATAATAATATCCTCTTTCGGTGGCGGTGGATGAAATCCATTAAAAGCAAAATGTAATTCTGCAGATATTACAGGCTGAATATTTTTCTCAGCATTTATGACATAAACTATAGGTTGAAAAATTTTTGCATCAATTGTTTTTACAAAATGATACTGCCCGAATGTTCCAAATATTGCAAGGTGTTCTTTTTGACACCCGGAATCTTTCGCGTTCCCCTTTTCTTTTTCGCAACATGATTTCCTGCAACAGTCAGGTAATTCCTTTGATTCATTACAACAAGAATACATCCCTGTAGCACAAAGCGCAGCACATATATGTGAATGCAACATCACCAACAATAAAAGTGATGCAATTCCTCTTGATATGTATTGTGTTGATTTCAAAACTGTTTTACGAATGTAAGTGAAATTTTTAACTCACTGATTATTTGTTTTCCCAAAAAAATGTAGAAGTATTTTTTTGATTTTTTTCATGAACCATTGACTTGATTTAATTTAAAATTTTACAGTTAATTTCTATTTGTTAGAGAAGGTAAAATATTCCACCAAACACCCCACCGATCAAAAACCAAACCCCTGTAATCGTTGGCTATCAAGGGTTCCAAAAATTGTGTCGAGGTCTGAAGAGGGGATTCGAATCTAAAATTTTAACAAAAAAAAATTATTTTCCATTTTATTTTTATTTTTGATTCTTCGATGATCCTTAACAGAATTTGTTTCACTTTTGCTTCATCACGATTATATGTTTAATTATAATTATCTTTCTATCAGTGCTTTACATGCAAAAGTTCGATTCCTAACGGGACCACTCTTTTTAGTTACAAGTTATTTGTTGACCTGATATTTCTAAATACATTTCAGAATTGAATCTTCCTGAAAAATTTATTGAACGATTACAAAAACAATTCGGAACAAAATCTTCTGATTTAACTAAATCGTTTGATGCGCCGTCACCAACAAGCATTCGAATTCATCAAAACAAACAAAAAGAATATTCAGGTGAAAAAATTCCGTGGAGCAACTCAGGATATTATTTACCGGAGCGACCGCTGTTTACCATTGATCCATTGTTTCATGCAGGTTGTTATTATGTGCAGGAAGCAAGTTCCATGTTTTTAGAACAGGTGTTTACGCAACTATTGTCGAAAGAAGAAAAAATAAGTGTGCTTGATTTATGTGCTGCACCGGGAGGGAAAAGCACACACATCTCTACTCTTATAAATGATGAAAGCGTTTTGGTTTCAAATGAAGTGATTGCATCGCGCGCAAATATTCTGAAAGAAAACATTATTAAACAAGGAAGCGGGAATGTGATTGTGACTAACAGCGATGCAAAATATTTCAGTGAGCTGAGTGAAGTGTTTGACTGCATTGTAATTGATGCGCCTTGCAGCGGCGAAGGTTTATTCAGAAAAGATAAAAATGCTATAGATGAATGGAGTGAAAACAGTGCTCATCATTGCAGCATTCGCCAACAACGGATTTTAGAAGATGTAATTCCTTGTTTGAAGAAAAACGGTTTGCTCATATATTCAACCTGCACTTTTAATCCGGAAGAAAATGAAATGCAATTGAAATGGCTGAAAGAGAAATATGGTTTCAGCGGAGTGCAATTAAAAACCGAAAGCAGTTGGAATATTGATGAGTGGAACGAAGATGATTTATATGGTTATCGTTTTCTTACCAATAAAATAAAAGGCGAAGGATTTTTTTTGGCGGTGTTACGAAAAAAAAATTCTGATACTGCTATTGGAAATTCTACAAACAAAAAATTCGTTTCGTGGATGCCTGAACTTTGTATTGAGAAAGAAATTTCTCCAATAAGAAATTGGATAAATCAAAATGAATCAGAAAATATTTATAAATGGAAGGAAAATTATTTTCTAATGAGCAATGAACAATTGAAAATGATGAATGAGTTAAGCGATCGTGTGAAAATTATTTATGCAGGCGTGGACTTGGCTTCTAAAAAACACGATGAATTTATTCCTTCACCAGCCCTTGCATTATTTGAGCGGATAAATATTTCTTCATTCAATAATCTGAATTTATCTATAGAACAAGCCCTCAGTTTTCTCCGAAAAGATTCTTTACAGATTTCTTCATTGGAAAAAGGCTGGATGCTTGCTGTATTTGAAAATCATCCTCTCGGCTGGGTGAAATCATTAGGAAACCGAATGAATAACTATTTCCCCATGGAATGGCGGATAAAAAATTATTAAAAATATATTTCGGCTAATACCTGTAATCAATTATTGCATTCAGGAATTTTTTTCCAAATGAATTTATTTTCGCTTGCGATACTCCTGATATATCAAGCATCTCTTCCAATGTCATTGGTCGCGCCTCTTCCATCAACCGCAAAGTTTTGTCGTGAAAAATTACATAAGGTGGAACACCGCGCTCTGAGGCAATTTCTTTTCTGATTTTTCGAAGCACTTCAAACAATGAAGTATCATCTTCTTCAACCACCGCTTTTTTACTTCTGATTTTATCTTTTGAAATTCTGATTTTGGTTTCATCAATTGTTGGAATGACTAAACTGAGCGGAACAGTCCCTTTCAAAACCAATTCGCCGAATGAAGTGATGCGCAAAGAATTTCCATCATCATATGCAATTTCCATTAACCCGATTTGAATCATTTGCAAAATGTAGTGACTCCATTCTTTTGCGCTCATATCGGCTCCGGCTCCATAAGTTTTTATTTTATCTAATCCGGGTAACAACACTTCCTGATTACGCATTCCGCGCAATACATCAATTAACAAATGGCCGCCCACTTTTTTTCCTTCCAGTTCTATTCGTTTCAATGCACTCAATGCTTTTTGTGCAATCAGTTTTCCATCAAAATGTTTTGGCGGATTGCCGCACACATCACAATTGTTGCAATTGTCGCGAAGGTTTTCTCCGAAATAATTTAATAAAATTTTTCTGCGGCAAATTTGTGCTTCTGCATATTCCTTCATGCGCTCCAACTTCTCTAAATTAATTTGTGGCTGACCGCTTTCTTCTGCAAATTTTCTAAGCATGATTAAATCACCAATACTAAAATACAAAATGGTGTCGCATTTCAATCCATCGCGACCGCCTCGACCGATTTCCTGAAAGAAATTTTCTATCGCCTTCGGTAAATTGTAGTGTAACACAAAGCGCACATTGCTTTTATCTATTCCCATTCCGAATGCAATGGTGGCACACACCACCTGCACTTCATCGTTTATAAAATCTTCCTGCACTTTGGTTCTATCGTCGCTCGACATGCCAGCGTGGTAACACTTTGCATCAATTCCTAATTCTTTTAAATCCATTGCAACTTCTTCAGTGCTTGCCCGCGAAGTACAATAAATAATTCCGCTTTCGTTTTTATGTTTTGAAATGAATTGATAGATGTCCCGGATTTTGTCACGCTTGTTCATTCCGAATTTTACTGCGAGAGAAATATTCGGTCGATCGAATGACGACACAAATTGTTTTGGTTCACGCAAACCGAGTAATGAAAGAATATCAATACGCGTCAATTTATCTGCAGTGGCAGTTAGTGTGATGAGCGGAACATTCGAAAAACTTTCGTGCAGTTGGTGTAACACTTTATAAACCGGACGAAAATCATGACCCCACTGCGAAACACAATGCGCTTCGTCAATGGCAATCAGACTGACTTTGAGTTGAGTGAGCCAT
>JAHEZG010000186.1 GCA_023251195.1 Chitinophagaceae bacterium
ATCATCTACTTTGTTTGAGTAAACCAATTGTGCGTAATGCCCCGGCAATGCTTCGTGAATATTTAAAATCTGAAGAATCCAGTTATTGTATTCACGCAAATAGCTTTCCGCTTCTTCAGGTGAATAACCGGTGAGCGGTGTTACATTGTAAAAAGTACTTGCATTTTTATTATAAGGTCCGGGAGCATTAATGCTGGCACCTGCCCCACCACCCTGCATGTACAATGGAGTTTCGCGAACCATGAGTGGCTTGCTTTCGTCAAGGGTTAAAATATTTTTTTGATTAATAAATGCAGTCAGTTCAGGAATTTGTTTTTTTATGGTTGCAATAAATGAATCAGCTGCACAATGCTGGTAACTAAGTGTATCAATCATTAATTTAACAGCGCTTAATCCATCGGGCATGGATTTGTTTCCAAAATACTTTGGCCATAATTGTATGGTGAGTTCCAGCATCTTACTATGAATTTCAACTTTATGATCCTGTGCTTTCTGAAAAATTTCGTCAACCGAAAAACAACTTTGTAATTCGAACCGGAATTTTTTTTCATATAAAATTTTTCCGATTCTGAATGATCTTGATGCTGTTGAATCAGTGGAAATTATTTTTTTTAGTTGTGAAAGGAAATCAATGTATTCTTTCATGCTGGTTAATGCCTGTGCCAGCCGATTAGTAATATCTTTTTTATCCTGTTCGTTTAAATGACTTGCAAGCAAACTGTCAGGAATGCTTTTCTCAAATAAACTGAGCGAACCAATATTTTGCAAAATTCCGAGTTCTGTATGTTCAATGGTCGGCTTATGAATATTTGACTTGGCAACAATGTAATATTCCGGAACATATTTTAAACGCTCACTTATTACGGCCAATCTTTTATCGAGTGGTGCTTTTGAATTTCCCAATATCAAATCAAATCCTTCACCCACATTGTATTCAGCCGGGTTCCATTCATAACTTTTAAATTCAAAACAACTCCAACTGTATTCTTCCAGAAAATTCATCATGATTCGTGCATCAATGGAATTTTCAGGTGTAATGTTTTTCCAATCGTATTTTTTTAAACTATCGGTGAGCGATTTATAAACATCCAGTTTTCTGATCCGGTTTTCGCGTGAAGGAATTTCTAACCGATCATCGTATTCATGATTTCCTAATGACAATGCCCAATCAGGATTGTATTTCCAGATGGATTCAATAAAAAGTTTTTTAAACTGTTCGAACGAATCGTTTTGGCTATATGTATTCCTGATTCTATCGCATGAAAAAAGGAAGACAGTTAAGATGAACAGAACTATTAGTTCCGGCAGTAATTTTTTTCTCATGCAATATTTTTTTTAACTATCGTTTTTAATCAAGGTAAATCAACGCGAGCTTTTTTGTGAACAGTAAATATTTTTTACACCATTGATTGTTGAATTACCTAATTATTTTTACCCCATTAATAAAACACGGTGCGGAATTACTTTTTGCTTCTTTTTTTGATGGTCGGATGTTACATGAAAGTTTCAGGGCAATCTTTATATATCAGCGATGGTAAAATTGAAAATGGAAGTTACACTGTAAACAGCAATCATTCATTAAGTTTTGAAAATCACAAAGCATTTAATAAAGTAGTATTTATCTCCGGTGCTATATTGGTCAATAATCCTGTTTTGATTATTGCAAAAAAAACAGGCGAAGAATATCAGTTAACTAATTATCGGAATTTTGATAGTAAAAATTCCAATAATGAATATACGGTCGATATCAACTGGATGGAGGATGGCGATTTTAAACTTTCAGTCCAGTGTGGCCAGGTGAACATAATCAGTGATTATTATACAGTTGATATTAACGAGTATGATGCGCTTATTGACTTTGCAGATGCAGATCTCAATGAATACAACGATCCTAACAGTACTTTTTATTACATCAATTCAAAAGTTGAGTTTTGTTTATCGTTAACACAAAGCAGCGAGCCGGATGGCCTGAATGATGAATTTAAACCAGGAAATGTGGTCATATACATTACTAACGATAAACCGATAATTGCTCAAGAAGTAAAAGTTTCGGTTATCATTATTAAAGGAAAGCATAAACAAGAACTATTGGAAGAAAAAACTTATCAGATAAATTCCGGAGATACTGCTGTATCTTTTAATTATTACTTTGGTAATAAGGGTTCTTATTTAATAAGTGTTTATACCAGCGATGATGTTTGGATAAACGACGGATACATGAAAATTAAATAATTTTATTAACAATCATAAACAATCAGTTACAATGAAACGCTCTCTTTTACTTTTTGCAGTATTATTTTCAAGTTTCGCAGCACTAGCACAAACCGATTTAACCACATTAATTGACAAATGCTCGCCGGCAATTTTTAAAATCACCACCTACGATGCATCTGGAAATGAATATGCAGTTGGAACCGGATTTTTTATAAGCGCCACAGGTACAGCGCTTTCAAATTATCATGTATTTCAAGGTGCTTCGAAAGCAAAAATTAAAACCTCTGATAATAAAACTTACCTCGTTGAAAATATAATTGGTTGGAGTAAGGAAAGTGATTTATTAAAGTTCACTGTTAAAAATGAGTTGAGTGAAACTTTTCCGTTTTTAAAAATGAATGCAGTATCTCCTAAACAAGGAGAAAAGATTTTTATTATCGGAAATCCGCTTGGACTGGAAAAATCGGTGGCTGATGGAATTGTTTCTTCGGTTCGGCAGGATGATAAAATGGGTGAAACCATTCAAATTACGGCACCCATTTCTCACGGAAACAGCGGCAGCCCGCTAATGAATATGACCGGTGAAGCACTTGGAGTTGTTACTTATTATTTAGAGAGCGGACAGAATCTGAATTTTGCTGTCAGCGTGAAAAACCTGAACATTCTTGAACCCGTAAATGCCTATAAATTTCCACCCGAAGACGGACAGAATACAGTGGTTTCAACTAACAATTCAAATGAAAATAATTCAACCACCACAACTACTTCCGATAACTATGGCGGGTCAACTGTTACCTTTTGCGAAGGAGTAGACGATAACGGAAATCCATTAACAGTAGCATCCGTTTTTAACATTGAAAGCGGCGGTGGAAATGTTACTGTTTATGTCGACAATGGCAGCACGCCAATTCAATCTTCAGGGTTAATAATAGATATTTATAAAAAAGGATCATCAGGTAAGTACGATGATTTTATAGAAACAAAAAATTTCACCATAAAATCATCATTGGTTGCTACCTATTTCCAGTACTTCTTTGCTACTGCAGGCGATTATGTTTTACATGTATATAACAGCGAAGAGAAATGGATCAATGACGGATACATTACCATAAAAAATAAAAGCGGATTAAACATTGATTACAACGACCCAAGCAGCACATTTTACTATATTGATGCAAAGGTTAATTTTTGCACTGAATTGGATTATTTAAACAGCTGCGCAAGCGCCGGAAGTGTTTACAATATCAGCAAAAGCGGAAGTTATTTATATGTTTGGGTTGGACAGGATAAAGCTTTGAAAACCACAGGCATTACTTTGGATATTTATAAAAAGAAAGGAGGCGATTACAATGATTTTGTTGAAACAAAAACTTACACAATAAACCCTGATAAAAGTGCTTTTTATATTGAATATACTTTTTACGAACAGGGCGATTATAAATTTAAATTCTATTCTGAAAGTAATGTATGGATTCAGGATGGGCTTGTTACCATTAAGTATAAATAAATAATGCATGCTGCCTGCATACAAGAAATTAATTGATGATGCACAATTAAAAAAAGCAGCAACAAAAAAACTATTTGAAAAACTTAAAAAGCAAAAACCAAAAGACTTAGATCGTGTAACCAATGAGTTGCACGATCAGGCATTTGAGCACATTGATTGTTTGCAATGTGCCAATTGCTGTAAGACCACAGGGCCGCTATTAAAGAACAAGGATATTGAAAGACTTGCAGCTCATTTTAAATTAAAACCATCCATTTTCACGGAGAAATATTTGCGAATTGATGAAGATGGCGATTTTGTATTTAAAGCAATGCCATGTCCATTTCTCGGAATTGATAATTATTGTTCGGTCTATGAATCAAAGCCGGCAGCATGCGCAAACTATCCACACACACAGCAGCGCGAGCAACTTAAAAAATTAAAAATCACATATTATAACAGCATGATTTGTCCGGCAGTAGCCGAGGTGGTTGATGGTTTATTAAAAAAATACAATCCCTGAGTTTTTTTTTCTTCAATCAGTTTAATTTTTCAAGTTTCTCATACGATTAAATTAAGAAACATGGAATTGTTAAATTGTATAGGCAGATTGAATACAATAAGCAGAAAGTTGTTGATTCTATTCGAAAAGCAGCGGCGATTGATAAAATCCGAAATCTATTTTTGAAAAAAAGTCAGGTGGAATGAAACAACTATTGGCCGATAATTCAAAAGGAAAAGACATCATTATTTTAAAAAATATTTTGATTGAACCAACGCTTGATTCACTTCGCCAGGAAAGAAATTTTCATATCACCCAGATTGAAAAACACCAATGCGAAGTCACAATGCTGGATGTTAAAATCAGAAAGCTGAAACAAAAACAGGAAGATGAAATAATTGCTGAAGTAACAGCTTGAAAAAATAAAAATTAGTTAATCCGGTAAAGCCAATCATTATAAAAATTCCAAAAAATCTTCTGAAAGTTATTCTTTTACTGAAATTTTACTTCTAAATTTCGTTCCGACAACAATCAATAATTTACTCCACATTAAATGAGTAGCAATATTTCAATTGAATTTTTAATTAAGGTTTTACGGAAAGTTTTTTTGTTTCAAAACTTGCCCGATCATTTAGTCAAGCAACTTTCTGAAAGTATAAAAACGCAGGAGTTTGATGCTGATAAAGTAATTATTGAAAAAGGCGATGAGGGAAATACCATGTTTGTTATTATTTCCGGAAAAGTTAAAATTCACGACGGAAAAGAAAAAGTTGCAGAAATAAACGAAGGAAGTTTTTTTGGCGAAATGGCCTTGCTCGATGGCGAACCCCGTTCAATGTCGGTAACCACCCTTGAACCAACCGTTGTGGCCATCATTCATCGAAATGATTTTTTTAATGTATTGAATGATTTCCCCGCCATTTCAAAAAACATTATTACCCAATTAACGCGACAATTGCGAACACAAAACGATGTGTTGATAGCCCAATTGCGAAGCCGTGAAAAGGAATTAAACGACCTGGTTGAAAAAAGAACTGAAGAACTTGCCAATAAAAACTCAGAACTCATGCTCGTTCTCGACAATTTGAAACTTTCGCAACAACAGTTGGTTCAGCAAGAAAAGCTTGCTTCGCTCGGACAATTAACTGCCGGCATTGCTCATGAAATAAAAAACCCTTTGAATTTTGTTAATAATTTTTCACAATTATCTCTTGAATTACTCGAGGAATTTAACGAACTCGAAGATAACAATGAGAAAGATGAAATTTTATCTGATTTAAAAAGCAACCTTGAAAAAATAAATAATCACGGCAAGCGTGCTGATAGTATTGTTAAAAATATGCTTAACCACAGTCGCACCCGCAATGATGATAAGCAACCTGCTGACTTGAATAAAATGTGTGAAGAGTTTTTACACCTGGCTTATCATGGAATGTTTGCAAACAATCCTGATTTCAGTTGTTTTCTTAAAATGAATTTAGCACCTGATCTGCCGAAGGTTAATGTGTTTTCGCAAGATATATCGCGTGTTATTCTCAACCTTTTTAATAACGCTCTTTATGCGGTAAATAAACGAAAGAAATTAGGTGTGGCCGGCTACGAACCTTGCGTAACTGTAACCACTTCTAACCAGAACAATAACATATTTATTGAAGTGGAAGACAACGGCACTGGAATTCCGGAAAATGTAAAAGACAAAATTTTTGAACCTTTTTTTACAACTAAACCTTCGGGTGAAGGCACCGGGTTGGGCTTATCATTGAGTTACGACATCATAACACAAAGTCACAAAGGAAAATTATCAGTTGAATCGGTTGAAGGCCAATACACAAAATTTATAATTCAAATACCCCGTTAATTTAAAATGAAAGTACTAATTGTTGATGACGAATTGGATGTTGAGCAGCTTTATCGTCAGCGTTTCAGAAAAGAAATAAAAAGCGGTTTGCTGGAATTAATGTTTGCTTTTTCTGCTACTGATGCCATGAGTTTATTAGAAGAACTTGCACCCATGGATGTAATTTTGGTTTTATCTGATATTAACATGCCCGGCTTAACCGGATTTGATTTGCTGAAATTTACTAAAGAAAAATATCCGCATTTAAATGTAGTAATGGTTTCAGCTTATGGAGATGCTGAAAATATGAACAAAGCATCTTCACTTGGTGCATCTGGATTTTTAGTAAAGCCAATTGATTTTTCAATATTAAAGGAGAAAATTTTCACAGGGTAAATCAAAATTTTTTCAAAAATATTTTGATTTATTTATCAAGGCAGGATTCTTGTAATGTTAACGGCTCCAAAAAAACACCCTGAATTAAAATTAAATTCATACTTGTTTACATTCAAAATACGCTTCAAAGCATTGCTTAACTAAATTTGCATCCTTAAAAAATAAAAAACAATGAAGAAATTTTTATTCCTTTTTAGTAGCCTGATTTTTACCATAAACTTTTTATCAATAGCCGGTGGTTCTAAACCTGCCTATCAAATAAAAGGAAACATTAAAGGAATAACCAATGTGGATGTATACCTGGCAAATTATTATGGCGACAAACAATATTTAAAAGATACTGCACATGCCGATGCGACTGGAAATTTTGTTTTTGAAGGAAAACCACTTTTGCCAGGGGGGATTTATTTAGTAGTTACACCCCGCAAAACTTATTTCGAATTAATTATAGATAAGGAACAAATCTTTTCTTTTGAAACGGATACCATGGATTTTATTAAAAACATGAAAATAAAGGGATCGGTAGATAACGAATTGTTTTATGGATATCTGAAGGAAGGTATAGTTGTGCAACAAAAAATGGATTCGTTAACCAAAGCATTAGCTAAGGTTAAAACCAAGCAAGATACTACTGCAGTTTACGACGAAATGAAAAAGTGGAATGTGCATATTAATGATTATCGCGATCAATTTGTTATTGACCACCCAACTACTTTTTTAGCCAAACTTTTCAAAAGTATACCTGATCCTGTTGTTCCAACTGCTCCGATTTTGCCCAATGGACGCCCCGATTCTATATGGTCTTATTATTATTATCGCAATCACTACCTTGATAATGTAGATTTTGGCGATAACCGAATGTTGCGCACTCCGGTGTTTCACCAAAAATTTGAAAAATTTATAACGCAAACTGTTCCACAAATTCCTGACACAATAATTTTTGAAGCCGACAAACTAATTGAGCGTGCCCGCAAAGATTCAGAGATGTTTAAGTATGTGATTTGGTGGGTTACCTATCATTACGAAACCAGTAAGATCATGGGGCTTGATGCTGTGTTTGTGCACATGATTGAAAAGTATGTTCAAACCGGTCAAACCTGGTGGTATGATTCAACCCAAACTGCCAAGCTTATTGATCGTGCAAAAAAGATTTCTCCAAACCTGATTGGAAATAAGGCCCCAAACCTTAAAATGCTCGACATGTACATGAACCCAATTGACATGAACGAAATAAAATCAGATTGGCTCATCATTGTATTTTGGGAGGCAACCTGCGGCCATTGTAAAAAGGAAATTCCAAAGCTCGATTCATTGTACAAAGAATTGCTTCGACCGAACGGAGTTGAAGTTTGGGGGG
>JAHEZG010000467.1 GCA_023251195.1 Chitinophagaceae bacterium
GCGAATGGACTATTCTTGCAGGGACTCTTTTCAATAAAAGGTGTAATTTCTGAAAACCTACAAAAATATATGGAAAATTATTTTCAAACGCAAAAAATAATAATGATGTTCAGGGATTTGTCCTTAAAGCAGATATTAAACAATATTTTCAATCAGTAAATCATGACATTTTAATTTTCATCATCAGAAAATATGTGAAAGATGAGAAATTTATTTGGTTGATTAGAAGCATTTTTGATAATTACGGCTCTCATCATCAGGGAGAAGGAATGCCTTTGGGAAATTGGACAAGTCAGTTTTTTGCAAATGTGTATCTCAACGAGTTGGATCAGTTTGTAAAGCATATGTTGAAAGCAAAATACTATATTCGTTACGTTGATGATTTTATCGTAATGCATTCCTCTGAAGCAAAATTGCGTGAGTACCTTGAAAAAATTAAGGTTTTTTTAACAACTATAAGGATAGAGTTGAATCAGAATAAAACAAGTGTTATCCCTTTGAAAAGAGGAGTAAGCTTTTTAGGCTATAGAGTTTTTTATCATTATAAATTATTACGGAAGAAGAATATATGGAAAATAAAAAACACAATGAGAAACAGTATTGAAATGTATAAGAAAGGACAAATGGATTCAGGCAATATTTTGCATGTATTCGAATCTTGGTCGTCGTATGCAATGCATGCAGACACATACAACTTTCGTCAGACATTCTCAAAAAGAATAGAAGAAGAATTAGTAAGTCAAAATAAAATATGACTGAGTCAAAACACTTCCTTCCCCTCATAAACCTTCATCGCGAAATCAACATCCTTATCCCCATAAGTAATTGCGGCAACAGCAGCGCACATTTTCAATGCATCAGGCAATGCTTTTTGATGAATGTTTCTTCCAGTTGCATTTCCAGAAGCGCCGCTGACATGAATTTGTTTGTACAGCGTTTCTAAAAATTTGCGAACATTTGTACTTTCACCACCAGAAGTAATTAATCCCGTTCTTCCAGCAGCAAGAATAGCTTCTTTGAATGCTTCTTCACTAAGAACTCCTTCCTTTTTACAATAATTCACTTTGACAAAGTCTGCTCCCAAGCAGCATGCAACTCCAGCAGCTCCAGCAATAACGTGTGGATCTTTTTCATCAACAACTGCAGCTCCCCGGGGATAAATCCAGAGTACAACAAGCATGCCATGCCTGTGTGCAGCAGCAACTAATCGTCCAGCTTCTGCAAGCATTTCTGCTTCGTGAACACTGCCAACATAAATAGTATAGCCAATTCCAACAATATTCAAACTACTATTTTTCTTCAACTCTAAAACATCTTCGAAAGAAACAATTGCCTTACTTATTGGTTCTGCTTGTTTTGTTTTGACAAGATGCGATTTGGAATTCATTTTGACAAGATATGGAACATCAGCATAGCATCGTCCGTATTTTGCAATTAAGCCATATTGTGAGGCAAAAATACCAATGTGTTGTTTTGCGTCAGATGCAATTCTAAATAAATGTTCAGGATCAGCGTCATCAAGGGGAATTATTCCTTCTTCAAAAGGGCCAAAAAAATCATCATTCAAATGTTCAATTTTTTGATCACCTGCAAAAAGGAATAAGCGTCCTGTATTTTTGGTGATAGTAAGGTAATGATGAATATAGGTTTGAACCATTCCTGCTGGAACGTCTGCGGGAACATAGACTTTTTTGTCAGAACATTTTTTTTCACTGCATTCGTTTGTTGGTTTCCTTCTGTGATCAATAGTATTTTGGTGATAGTGTGTCATGTATGTTTTTGCTTTTTCTATTTCATAATAACTTCCAATGTAAATTGGACTTTTTTGATGCAAATCTTTTCGGGGGATTTCCAAAATTCTGTGTATGCCATCTGTTGCAGAACCGCCAGCCTGTTCGATGATAAATGCAAAAGGCAGAAGCTCAAACAATAATCGCAGTTTTCCTTGAGGGGCATCAGTAAGTGCAGGATAAGTAAATATCCCTCCTCTTTTGAGAAGAATCTGATGAATATCAGGTACAAAACCTCCGCTATAGCGGAGCTTGTAGTTTGCATTTTCCAAATCTGCAATAAAAGCACTATGTG
>JAHEZG010000187.1 GCA_023251195.1 Chitinophagaceae bacterium
CAGATAATAAAATGGTCATCTTCCTTCACCCTAAAAGCACAAATGGAGTTTTGATTGAATTGTGTCAGGAAATCAGATAGAAGGCTGATTGCGCAGATGGTCATGAGCAATTATGATTTTATAAATCTGTGAGAATCTGCTAAATCAGTGTAATCAGCGTTCCATTGTATTCTCACAAGCCAAACTTCACATACTTTATTGTCTTTCCAAGCTTGAGATGTTTGTCCTCGTAATAAGTTTTTGCTTCCAAAATCTTATCATACAACTCCCCCGAATAAATATCTGCAGAATGATAAATCAATTTCAATTTCAACTCTTCAATTATTTCAAGAGTGTATTCATACAACTCTGTTGAATCAGTTTTCAGGTGAATGATTCCCGTTGGTTTTAAAACTTCGCGATAGATGGAAATAAATTTCGGAGAAGTCAATCGCTTCTTCGCTTCATGCTTTGGTAAGTGTGGGTCGCTGAAGGTGAGCCAGATTTCGTTAACAGAATTTGGCTCGAAGTATTCGGGCAAGTGGTCAATTTGTGCGCGCAGAAAACAAACATTTTTCAGGCCTTCTTCCAAAGCTGTTTTTGCTCCGCGCCAGATTCTTGCGCCCTTAATGTCTATGCCGATAAAATTTCTTTCCGGATATAATCTTGCAAGCGCTAATGAATATTCTCCCTTGCCGCAACCTAATTCAAGTGTAACAGAATTTTTGTTTTGGAAAAAAACTTCATTCCATTTTCCCTTCATCGCCGTTGCCTTCTGAAAAACATTGGTGAATGTTTCCATCTCGGCAAAGTGTTTCAGTTTGTTTTTCCCCATGAGAAATTTTGTTCAGAAAAATAATTTGGAATAAGAAATTACTTTATTCCATACTTCTCTTTATAAATCTCATACAAATCTTTTTGCTTGTTGTCGAGATTTATTTCTCTGCCTTGTATGAATGCGTAAATAATGTTGTTGGTTTTCATGTCGAGAATATCACCGTCACTGACAATAATGTTTGCATCTTTTCCTTCTGCTAAAGTTCCGGTCGTGTTATCAATGCCGAGAATGTGCGCGGCACTTGATGTGATATACATGAGTGCTTCTTCGGGAGTCATGCTTCCGTAAGCCACTGCTTCGCCTGCGAGAAACGGAAGATTGCGCTGCTGCCAGAAACCATCCATGCTCAAACAAAAATCAACACCTGCTTTTTTCAAAAGCGCAGGTGTCTTGTATGGCAAATCATAATCTTCATCTTCACTTGGCAACGATTGAATTCTTCCGAGGATGACGGACACATGATTTGCAACTAAAATATCTGTACACTTCCACGATTCACTTCCACCCACAATGACACAATTCATGTTGTATGATTTTGCGAAGAGCACTGCGGCAGTAATTTCTTTCACACCATCAGCATGAATAAATAATTTTTTCTTTCCGTCAAACAAACCGCGCATCGCTTCGAACTTCAGATTGGCAGTTTCATGTGTAACAGTTTGCGCATAAGCTTTTGCGTCATCAAAAAAGTTGCGGATGTTTTGAACTTCATCAGCGTAGTGTTCATTCACACCAATACTTCCGCCGTCTTCATTAAAATGATAAGAATAGAACGAAGGAAAATTTAAATGAATGCCTTCGTCGGTTTTGTATTGCGCATCTTCCCAGTTCCATGCATCGAGTTGCACAACGGATGAAGCGCCGGAAATAATTCCGCCTTGAGGAACAACTTGCGCTAACAAAATTCCATTCGAACGGACAGTGGCAATCACTTTCGAGTCTGTGTTGTAAGCAATGATGCTACGAATGTTCGGATTAAAATCGCCGACTTCATAGGCATCGCGTGTGGCGCGGGCAGCTTCTATTTCATTCAGCCCGAGATTAGTGTTACATGCAATCAGTCCTGGATACACATGCTTACCATAGATGTTGATGATTTTCGCATTTGATTTTTCTAATCGAATGGTTCGCGCATCAGCTACAAAAGTGATTTTGCCATTCTCAAAACCGATGGCAGAATTTTCAATCACCTCTCCGTTACCAAGGTGCGCAATGCCATTCATCAGAATGATTAGCGAATCCTGCTTTGGTGCAACAGGAATTGTTTGTGCGCTGCTCTTCGACAAGCTCAGAGTGACAATTATGATGGGGAGAAGAAGAGAAAATATTTTTTTCATTGCGCGTAAATGTAAATAAGCGAATTGAAGTTTCAGTTAGGTTGATATTGATAAAAAAGGGAATAATATATTTTTTTGATTCTTGTATTCCGGCTAATGCAAAGATTCGATAATTTTTTACTTTTAATTTTTCCCCTACATTCACTCCCCACAATTCCCAAAAACAATGAATAAAATTTCTACACTTTTAATTGCAATTATTTTAATTGCTGTTAATGCAAAGGCGCAAACTTTTAACGATGACTTTGAATCTTATACCGCCGGAAGTCTGCTGGCTCAATCATCAACCACATGGGCAACCTGGGCCGGGCCCGGCGGCGGCGGTGCCGATGATGCACCGATATCAAATGCTTTAGCACACAGCGGAAGCAATTCGCTTTTCCTTTCATCAATTTTAGCCGGTGGCGGACCCGATGATATTGTTTTACCATTCGGGTCAGTATTCAGCAATGGGGCATTTGTGTTTGAATGCTGGTTGAATATTCAAACAGCTAAAGGAGCTTATTTTAATTATCAGGCAAGCACCACGCTTGGTCAGATTTGGTCAATGGATGTAACCTTTCAAACAAACGGCGATTTAAAATTTACAAACAGCGGAACCCTGTTGTTACAAACGACTTATCCGCAAGGGCAATGGTTCGATTTTAAAATGACCGCCAACCTTAACAACTCATCATGGGATATTTTAATTGATGGAAATGTTGTTGGCTCTTTTCAAAATCCGGTTTTTAATGTTGCAGCAATTGACTTTTTTCCGCTATTGAATTCTTCATTTTATATTGATGATGTAAGCTTCAACTATACACCATACACACTTCCGAATCTGAATGCCGCCGCAATGAATTTATCTATTCAAAACGGACTTACGGCTCAAAACAGATTTCCTACTATTAGCATCAGAAACCTTGGGATAGCAGCTATTAATTCGTTTGATCTTACAGCCAATTACAATGGTTCATCATACACACAAAATTTTACCGGAGTTAATTATGCTTCAGGTTCAGTAAATACTCTTACACTTAATCAAACAATGACATTGGCTTCAGGAAACATTCAGGCAAATGTTATTGTGAGCAATGTAAATGGAAATGCCAATGATGATGATATAAATGACGATACTGCATTTACAATTGCAACAGCTGTAACACCTGCACCCGGCAAGGTGGTAGTTGGTGAAGAAGCGACAGGAACCTGGTGCCAGTGGTGTCCCCGCGGCGCTGTGTTCATGGATTTAATGACGCAAAAGTACGATGACTTTTATGCCGGTATTGCTATTCATAATAGCGATCCGATGACAGATTCGGCCTATGATGCCGCAATGGGCGATTACATTACGGGTTATCCAAGTGCGCTTGTTGATCGTGGTGCTACCATTGACCCATCGGATATTGAACAGGATTTTCTTACCCGAATTTTAGTTGCGCCAAAAGTTTTAATAACAAATGGAGCTACCTATAATTCATCAACAAGAGCATTAAAGGTTTCGATAAAATCTGATTGGCAAATGGGTGTGGTTGGAACCAACTATAAACTTGCATGTGTGCTAACCGAAGACAGCCTTCATGGCACCACAAGCTCATGGGCACAATCAAATGCCTATGCTGGCAATGGAAACGGGCCAATGGGGGGATTTGAATTGCTAAGCAATCCGGTTCCTGCATCTCAAATGAATTACAATCATGTGGCGCGGTTTATTTATCCGAACTGGGATGGAGCAGCTGCCTATGGAGCAACTGTTAATGCAAATGATATTGTCATTGATAATTTCACTTTTGTTTTACCTGCAGGATGGGATGCCAATCAAATTCATATTATAAGCATGGTAATTTTCAACGACGGTTCAACCCATTACATTGACAATGCAGGAACAACCACAATTGCCCAAGCGGTAGCCAATGGATTTTTATCAGGAACCGATTTGGGTGGAATAGGTACAGTGAATGGAATTACTTTTTTTGATCCTTCACAAGAAATTTCATTGTATCCAAACCCCTCAACCGATCAGGCATTTGTAAAATTAAATCTGCAATCGGCTGCTGATGTTATTCTTTCTGTTTACAATGTTTCTGGTAGCCTTTTGCATTCAAAAAATTATGGAACAATGTCGGCCGGAAATATTCTTCCTATAAATACTTCAATGCTTGCACAGGGAATTTATGTAATTGAAGTTTCATTGAACGGAAAAAAACAAATTCTGAAATTGGTGAAAGAATAAAATTGGTCAATAGATACTTTAACAGAGGCGACTTCAAAACGAAGTCGCCTCTTTTTTTTGCCGGCATTATTTCTATTCTATTAAATCATTACAACATGCTTTTCTATTTTTGGCGCCCTCATGAATCAGTTGCTGACATTTAATGAATTAAAAAAAAATCTAAAAAAAGATTTCAGCAATTTGCCTGTTATAAAAATTGCTTTGTTAGGCGATTCACCCACACAATTATTAAATCAGGCAATCAGGGGATATGCCTATTCAATGGGGTGGAATGCTGAATTGTGGGAAGCAGATTACGATCAGATTGAGCGGCAGATAATGGATCCGGATTCGGATTTTTATAAGCAGGCTCCTGATTTTGTTTTGCTGTTTCCAAGTGCTCAAAAACTCCGGTCAAAATTTTATCAGTCAGAAAAAGAAAAACAAAAATCATTTTCAACTGATCAGGCAGCACACTGGCAAATGTTAATCAGCACCATTCAGCAACAATTGAAATCAAAAATTTTGTTGATGAATTTTGCACCATATGACGATGGTGTGTTCGGAAGTTTTGCGTCGAAAACACCATTGAGTTTTACCAGACACCTTCGTGAATTAAATGTGGCGCTCGACCAATTATCATCAGAAATAAAAAACCTTTTTGTTATTGATATTAATTCGCTTCATGCCCGTTCGGGGAGCGAAGCGGCTTTTTCTTCAGCCGTTTATATTAACAGCGGCTTTATTTTTCACCTCGATTTTTTGCCACGCGTGGCACTCGAAATTTGTCAGGTTATTGGAGCTGTAAAAGGGCAGATTCACAAATGTTTAATTCTTGATTTAGACAATACGCTGTGGGGCGGAATAGTTGGTGATGATGGATGGGAAAATCTGGAACTCGGCGATTTAGGAATCGGCAAAGCATTTACACAATTGCAGCAATGGGCCAAACAATTAAAGCAACGCGGAATTGTTCTTTGCATTTGCAGCAAAAATGATGAAGCAATTGCAAAAGAAGTTTTTGAAAAACACCCTGATATGAAATTGCGGCTAAATGATATCGCTTTTTTTGTTGCCAATTGGGAAACCAAGGTTGAAAACATAAGATTCATACAGGGAGTGCTGAATATTGGTTTTGATTCAATGGTTTTTATTGATGACAATCCATTTGAACGAAACATGGTTCGAGCCGGAATTCCGGAAGTGTGTGTGCCCGAATTGCCCGAAGACCCGGCTGAATATTTATCGTTTCTTGAATCGCTTCATTTATTTGAAACCGCCTCGTTATCTGACGAAGATGAAAACAGAACAAAACAATACCAGGAAGAAGCGAAGCGAACACACCTGCATGTTGCATTTGCGAATGAAGATGAATTTTTGAAAAGCCTGGAAATGAAAGCCAGCATCAATAATTTTTCAGGATATAATATTCCACGCATTGCGCAATTATCACAGCGAAGCAATCAGTTTAATTTGCGCACCGTCAGATATTCTGAAAGTGAAATTGAACAAATAGGGATCGATAAATCCTGTACCGGACTTGCGTTTTCGTTGCAGGATAAATATGGCGACTATGGATTGATTAGTTTAATTATTTTGCGCCACAACAAAGAGCATTGTTTCATTGACACCTGGCTCATGAGCTGTCGGGTATTAAAACGCGGAATGGAACAATTTGTATTAAACACAATCGTAAAAATTGCATTGGAAAAAGGCTTTGATAAAATTTATGGGGAATATCTGCCAACAGCAAAAAATGCCATGGTAAAAAACCACCTTGCTTCTATGGGATTTGAACTGCAACCCGATAACCAATGGGTATTGTTTGTTGAAAAATTTATTCCCCGAAAAACTTTTGTGCTTCCCATAATCAACTGAAAATGGAAAATTTATTTCAGCATATTTTAGATCGCATCACAGAGTTGAATCCGATGCACGGAAAAAAACTTAAAAAATCTGTTAAGTCACTCGGTCCGGATTATTTCAATAAGGCCGAAGAGTTTTATCAAAAATACAATCGAATATTATTCAGCAGCGGTAAAACCATTGAGTTTGGAATTGACTGTTACCTGCACATGTGTAACGACATGATGTTTGAACAACTTCGTTTCATGGAAACCGGAAAATATTCGAACACTTCTTTTGATGAAGTAAATAAAAATGTTTATGACAATCCTGCAGTAATGGAATATCACATGAATGGACTGCTGATGTCGGAAATGCTATGGCACCATCATTATAAAGTGTATTCATTTTTTAAAGAAAACTTTAATCATCATTTACCATCAATAGCTCGGTACCTTGAAATTGGCGGTGGCCACGGGCTGTTTACTCAAGAAGCTGTAAACGATTTACCGAACGCAATTATTGATGTAGTTGATATCAGCAAAAGCTCTATTGAACTTTCAAAACAATTTGTAAGCGGCGGTTCGGTAAATTATTATTTAAAAGATGTGTATGAATACAACCCCGAGGTAAAATATGATTTTATAGTTATGGGCGAAGTGCTTGAACATGTTGAGGATCCGGTTGCACTTTTAAAAAAACTGCACAGCCTTTTAAATGAAAATGGAAAAGCATTTATAACCACACCAACTAACGCACCCACTATCGACCATGTTTATTTATTCCGAAACCGAAAAGATGTAGTTGATATAATTGAAAAAGCCGGATTTGAAGTTTATGTTGAAAGCTGCATTTATGCCGAAGATCTACCACCCGAAACGGCTGAAGAAATGAAAATTACAATGATGTATGCGGCATTTTTAAAAAAGAAATAAAAAATTACTCACCATGGAAACACCGGAAATATTAAATCAATTACAAACCATTTTCAGGTCTGTTATGGATAATGAAGACATTCAACTGACTGATACCACTACAGCAATTGATGTAGAAGAATGGGATTCCATTACGCACATTCAACTGATTGTAGCAGTTGAAAAATTTTTTAAAATAAAATTTAACGCCGCCGAAATACGCGCCTTTAAAAATGTGGGTGAACTGGCCAGCACAATAAAATCTAAGCTCGCCTGATTAATGAAGCTGCATCACATCGGAGCAATAGTTGACAGCATTGATGATGCGTGCAAATCATATGGCTTATTGCTCAACAAAAAATTTGAGGTCAATAAAATTAACATCGCTTCACAGCAGGTAAATGTTTGCTTTATTTCCATTGCCAATGATACGCTGCTTGAACTCATTGAAAAGGCAGGCGAAAATTCAGCCATCTCGCGGATGCAGTCAAAGGGATTTACTTTTTATCATCTGGGATACAAAGTGGTTGATTTTGAAAAAGCAATCGCCGAGCTGGAAGAAAAAAATTTTAAACAACTCAATACATTTTATTCCGAAGCTTTTCAGAATAAAAAATGTGCGTTTTTATATTCGCCCGAAATGCACCTCATAGAAATTATTGAAGAATAACCACCG
>JAHEZG010000188.1 GCA_023251195.1 Chitinophagaceae bacterium
ATAATAATTCGGCAAGCGCCATTTTCATTAACATCAAATCAATTTGTGCCAATCGTTCCTTATCCCAGTTTTCTAACTTAGGAGTAATTAATGTGGCGAGGTATTCTTCGTTGTAATAAACACGGTTCAGTAGTTCATTGGCGAACTCATGTTCTTCGTTCATGCCTTCTGGAAATTTAATGAACTTTTCGTTTCCCTTTACAATTTCCTTTTCAACCTGCGTAGCAATTTTATCAATCAATAGCACCAACTGATTTTCAATAATTGTTGCATCATCGTTCCATGTAGTGAAAGAGTCTTCAACATGTTGAGTAAATAATTCGCTCAGCAATAAAACTTTCCGATACAGATAAAGAATCAACCGCTTGTCTTCTTCTATTGGAGGATTCTCGACCTGAATGTAATT
Organism: Chitinophagaceae bacterium; assembly: GCA_023251195.1. GTDB lineage: Bacteria > Bacteroidota > Bacteroidia > Chitinophagales > UBA10324 > UBA10324. Next base: position 407 of record JAHEZG010000188.1, read on the forward strand.
TTTGTAAGCAGAAGTATCTTCGAGGGCTTTGAACCAGGTGCGGAAATAATCGGCATCGGGGAGGTAGGTTAATTTCTGTTCGCGAATTACTCGTTTGAAGTTTTCGTCCAGTACTAATTTCTGAATAATGGGATTGTGAAATATGCGAACAGAAAATTTCTTATCGGCTTCGGTAGGTAAATGTTTGGATGATTTATGACCGGCATCTTCTACTGAATACTCAGCCGTTTTTCCAATCAGGTATAAATTATAAATAAGCAAACGGAAAGAATTGTTTATCCGCTCGCGTAATGATTTTTCTAAAGTTGTGAATGGAATATCAGGACTTTGTTCATGTGTGTAAAGCACCTGCATCACCTTTATCCGAACATTTCTTCTGCTTAACAACATGTTTCAATAATTAAAAAGAACTTTTAAAAATACTTTCCTAAAAAATTAATTTCCTGAATCAGAGACGGGCATTCAATGCCGCAATATCTTTCAATCGTGCATTTGCCATTTGCATCGCGGCTTGCTGAGTGGTGATGTTTGACGATTTTGCAATACTGAAAATTTCCAGCAGTCTTTCGTAAATCCTTTCAGTCTGGCTCATCACTCTTTCGCGATTGTATCCTTCCAACTCACCGGAAACATTTATTAACCCACCTGCATTTATTACGAAATCAGGTGCATATAAAATTCCTTTTTCAATCAACAGATTTCCATGAACCACTTCATCAGCTAACTGATTGTTTGCTGCTCCGGCTACAATGTTGCATTTCAATCGCTCAATGTTATCATCGTTCAAAGTTGCACCAAGAGCGCAGGGAGCATATATATCCATGTCCACATCATACACTGCATCAGGTTCAACACCAGCTACTTTGTAGGTTTTAATCATGTATTGAATCCGGTCGGCATGAATATCAGTCACGGTCACTTTTGCTCCGGCTTCAACCAGGTGTTTAACCAAAACTTCACCAACATGACCGGTGCCTTGTACGGTTACTTTCTTTCCGCTCAAATCATCATTGCCGTACATTTCTTTTACTGATGCTTTAACACCTAAAAAAGTTCCGTATGCCGTAACAGGAGAAGGGTCGCCGCTGCCACCCATGTTTTCAGGAATGCCGGTAACATGTTCTGTTTCCAGACTAATCCATTCCATATCACGAGTGCTGGTTCCAACATCTTCTGCTGTAATATATTTTCCACCCAGGCTTTCAATAAATTTTCCGTAACGGCGCATCATGGCTTCCGACTTATCAGTGCGCGAATTGCCAATGATAACGGCTTTTCCACCACCAAGATTTAAACCGGCAGCGGCAGCCTTAAAAGTCATTCCGCGACTGAGGCGAAGCACATCGTTTATGGCTTCGGCTTCATTGTTATAATTCCAGAATCGGGTTCCGCCGAGAGCAGGACCAAGAACGGTATTGTGAATGGCAACAATTGATTTCAAACCACTTGCCTTGTCGTTGAAGAAAACAACCTGTTCGTGGTCGTATCCGCTTATCTGTTCAAAAATTCCGGGAGTTTGAATTGCTGCTTCCACTTTACTTTTTACCACTGTCATGCAGTCTGATTTTTTTGTTTAGAATTGTCCCGCCAATGGCGAAGGGTGGCAAATCTATGTTTATTTTTCAAGTTGCAAAAAGTAAGGGAACGAAGTGAAAAATTTAATCAGTCTGAACAAGTATTTCTGGAAATACAGATGGCGGTTGGGTTTAGGAGTGGTTTTTATTTTCTTCAGTAATTTGTTTGCAGTGCTTTCGCCCGAAGTGGTTCGGTATGCAATTGATTATACCATCAGTCAGGTAAAATTTGCTTCGTTATTGAATGGATTTTCTTTAGCAGGTACATTTGGATCAACACTTACAAAAAGCATTGTTGCATTTTCAGCTATCATTTTTTCCTTCGCATTATTGAGAGGTTTGTTTTTGTTTTTAATGCGACAAACATTGATTGTGATGTCAAGGCATATTGAGTATGATCAAAAGAATGAATTATACAATCACTATCAACGACTTGACCAGTCATTCTATAAAGAGAACAACACCGGCGATTTAATGTCGAGGATAACTGAAGATGTTTCGAGGGTACGCAATTATACCGGGCCTGCAATTATGTACATCATCAACACTGTGATTTTATTTTTCATGGTTGCCTACACCATGTATCGTGTGAATGGTGAATTGACTTTGTATGCTTTGGCTCCGCTGCCGGTTTTAGCAGTTTGTATTTTTTTTGTGAACAGTATTATTGAAAGAAGAAGTGAAGCCATACAATCGCAACTGAGTGCGCTCACCACTGCCGCACAGGAGACCTACTCAGGCATAAGAGTAATAAAAGCTTATGTGCAGGAGCGTATGGCCGAAAAATATTTTAACGATGAAAGTATTGAATACAAGAAACGGCAATTGAAACTGGCACGAGTGGAATCATTTTTCTTTCCAACTATTTTTATGTTGGTTGGTTTCAGTACGCTATCAGTAATTTTTGTTGGTGGAAGTAAAGTGATGAATGGACAAATTACTCCTGGAAACATAGCTGAATTTTTTATGTACATCAACATGCTCACCTGGCCAATTGCATCAATGGGTTGGGTGATGGCTTTGATACAACGAGCATCAGCTTCGCAAAAAAGACTGGATGAGTTTCTTTCCATTCAACCAAAAATTATAAATCCGAATACTGATAAGCATTTGATAAAAGGTGATGTGGAATTTCACAATGTTTCTTTCACTTATGCAAACACAGGAATTACTGCACTGAAAAATATTTCATTCCATTTAAAAACAGGAGAGAAGATGGCGGTGATTGGAAGAACCGGTGCTGGAAAAACAACCATTGCCAATTTATTTACACGGGTGTTTGATGTGAGTGAGGGAAGTATTTTGCTCGATGGAATTGATATCCGTTCCATTAACTTACTCGAACTGCGCGAGCAGGTAGGAGTGGTGCCGCAGGATGTTTTACTTTTTTCTGATACTGTTACAAATAATATTTCATTTGGAAATGATGTGGTTGATGAAACCCTCGCTGTTGAATTTGCCAATCGGGCAGCAATTGGTGATGAAATACAACGATTGCAACATGGTTATAACACCATGGTTGGTGAAAGGGGAGTGATGTTATCGGGCGGACAAAAACAACGGATTTCGATTGCACGCGCATTAATTAAAAATCCGTCGGTGCTAGTATTGGATGATTGCTTATCGGCAGTGGATGCAAGAACAGAAAATAAAATTCTGCAACAGTTTAATGAAGTGCTGAAAGAAAAAACTGCAATCGTAATTACTCATCGCATTTTTACTTTGCTTCAATTCGATAAAATCATTGTGCTCGATAAAGGAAAAATTGCTGAAGAAGGAACGCACGACCAATTGCTTTCGCGAAAAGGTTTGTACTACCAGCTTTTTGAATTACAACAGTCGGAAGAAAATAATTGAGAATGTTTTGGCGGATAACCGAAAAATCTATATTTGCGAAGAACATAACTGAATATTAAATCACTTACTAAAAGAAAATCAAGTGGAAGAAAACAATTTTAAAGGACAGAGAGAGGAGCCGGTTTACACCATTAAAATGAGAGCCGGACGCAGGCGCACTTATTTTTTAGATGTAAGAGAAACAAAGGGCAATGACTTTTATATCACCATTACCGAGAGCAAGAAGCGCCAGGATGGAGGATACGATCGTCATAAAATTTATTTGTACAAAGAAGACTTCAACAAATTTATGGAGTCGATGAACGATGTGGTGAACCATGTTAAAACCGAGCGCATGCCCGAGTATGATTATGATGAGTTTACTAAAAAACAAGAAGAGTACGACCGCATGAGAGCTGAACAGGCACTCAATCCTGTAGTTAATAATGAGCCGATTTCAGCTGAAGAAAATTCTACTGCAAGTAATTTTAACAGTGGCAACGCCAATGAAGATGTAAAACTGCACGAAGACCGACCAGCAGAAAACAATGATCCTGCTCCATCTACCGGTAATGACGATGATTTAAAATGGTAATTTTTTTTGAATGTTAATTTAAAAGCCGTTTCGATTTTTCGATGCGGCTTTTTTGTTTTTTTATGTTGCATGAAAACGCCTTTCAATTATTTTAATATCCATTTATTTTTTGCAGTAAAATTTTATTTTTTTAAAAATCAATCCTGCAGTTGAAAAATAAAATAATCGGAATTTCTATTTTACTGGTGCTGCTGCTTTTTGCTCCCTGGCATTCCATTTTTAGTTGCACTTTTATTAATTGGGATGCAGCAGGTTACTATCAATTTCTGCCTGCCGTATTTATCTATCATGATTTTAATTTTAATCATTGGGCAAATGAAGCCTTGCTTCCATATCCGTTTATCGAAATCGGGGGCATTATAAATTATGGAGTTTCAAAAATTTTAATTTCGAAATATTCACTTGGCGTTGCTATCCTGCAAATGCCTTTTTTTTTACTCTCCTATATATGTGCTTATATTTTTAATTACAGACTCGATGGTTTTTCATTTCCTTTTCAATTGGGATGTTATTTATCCGGATTGTTTTATTTAGTAGCCGGACTCCGGATGAGTTATTTAATTGCGCGAAAATATTTTTCGAAAAGCGCCTCGTTTCTTTCGGTTTTACTTGCAGTCTTTGGAACCAATTTATTTGCATTTGGTGTGGTAAGTAATAATTTTTCTCACCTGTATGGTTTCTTTACTATCGCAGCTTTTATTTTATCACTGCATCAACTTCAAAAATCACAACATGCACATAATTATATTTTTGCTTCTCTTGCTTTTACGATGGCGGTTTTGGTTCGAAGTACGAATGCAATAGCTTTAATTTTCGCTTTCTTTTTATTGTTTGAAAAAAGGAAACTTATTTTTCGAAAGGAAAATTTAAAAAAAATTCTGGCGGCTGTTTTTATTTCAGCTATACCTGTGCTTTTACAAATCAGCTATTGGAAATATTTAACCGGGCACTGCCTGGTTCTTGGTTATTTTGAAAACGGTGAGGGGTTTGATTTTTTGCATACACATCTGTTCGAAGGGTTGTTCAGTACTAAAAAAGGTTGGTTGGTTCATACGCCTTTGGCCATAATTGGCCTGCTGTTTTCTTTTCGTCTTTATTTTATAAATCGGAAATTATTTGTCGCCTGTATTTCATTTTTGATTTTATGGTGTTATGTAATATTCAGCTGGAAAGTCTGGTACTACGATGGTGGCATGAGCGCAAGACCAATGGTAGAAGTTACTTCAATAGTGGCATTGTTTCTTGCAGCGGGTATTGAATATTTTTATAATAACAGGATTGCAGCACTATTGTTTATTCCATTGTTTTCATTTCTTCTTTATCTGAATATGATTCAAACCTGGATGATTCAGCAGGGAATTTATCCGCTCGTATTTGTAGCCAAGGCAGATTATGTGCGAAGCATTTTCGGACTTAAGGATATTATTGAATACAAATCCATTTTAAAAAGTTCTCATCATATTGATGAAATGAATGTCCAAAATTCAAGTTTATTAGTTGATTCTTTAATTCTTAAAGACAAAAGTTGTATTGGTTTGGAAGGACTCAGTATTTATAAAAATATTTATGCTGAAAAATTAAAAACAAAAAATCTTAAAAATGGAATGTGGATTCGGATTGAGGGAAGCGGTTTTTATGAAAGCAAAAATCCTTTACTCGGAAATAAATGTTTCCTTGTTTTTTCTATTGCAAAAGATGGAGTACCGTATAGTTATCAATCAAGCGAAATAGCAACGAGTGTTATTGATACCATTCCGGATCAACACCGACCGGCAGAAAAATTTTCATATGATTTTAAAATTTCAGAAATAGAAAATGAAAATGATCTGTTGCAAATTTATTTATGGAACGAATCACAAATTTGCTATCATTTAACTTCAGCGAATGTGCAGTTAATTGAAATAAAATAATTCAGGACTTGTGATTACCTGCGATTATGTAGGTGTTGAAATATTTCGTGCTTGTTTTTCTTTCAGCAGCTATTTAATTTTCTGATTCTGCAATTTTTTTCACCTGAACCAAGATTGGATTCCAGCCTTCGCCATTATTGTAGCTTTCTTTATACCTGCGTTCGCCATCGGCCACGGTGTTGTAATTGCCTTGGGTAACATTTAAAATTGTTTGTCCGTTTTGTTCAGTCAAATCATAAGTGACGGTTAAATAATTTTCCTGAATATCTTCCATTGTTTTATTGTTCGGGTCAAATACTGAATAAGACAAATGTTTTTCTGGTTCAATTTTCACAATGCTTCCCTTTACAAAAACCATATTCTTTCCATCATATTCCGCCTGCCATAGTAAACTACTTCCAACTTTCCAGTCAGAAATTGTTTCGCAACCGAACATGTATTTTTTTGTTTGCTCCGGATTGGTTAACACATTCCAAACTTTTGTTGCCGGGGCGTTAATGGTGATTGTATTTTTTACGAGTAATGGTTCAGGCATTTTATTTCGTTTTATTCTGATTCAAAAAAAATCACAATTCACTTTTTCATATTAACTATTCACTTACTTCCTGATATTTTTTTCCAGCATACAAATCATAACCAAAAAGTTTGCAATCAATCTGTGCATTCATAAATCTGATTTTGCGTTTTGGTTTCAGCCCTATGAATTTTGCGGCTTCTAAATTTCCGGTAAAAACAAATCCTTTGTAGCCACTGCACTTTCGTTTCATAAAGTTGCCAATTGTTTTATACAACTCAATCAATTCATCATCGCCTCCACCCATTCTATCGCCATACGGTGGATTCATAATTACCAAACCTTTTTCATCGGGCACCGGAGTGTCTTCAACATCACATTCAATAAAATCAATGAACTCACTTACACCTGCAGCTTCTGCGTTCAACTTTGCATCACGAATAGCATCGGGATGAATATCACTGGCTATGATTTTAAAATCAATGTTGCTTTTTGCTTTCAATGTATTGTCATTATCCAACTCACGATAAAATTCTTCTTCGTTGTAATCTTTAAAATGCTGGAATGAAAATTCTTTGCGCAAATAGCCAGGGTAACGATTCAAAGCCATGAGTGCTGCTTCAATGGCAAATGTTCCGCTGCCACACATTGGATTTACAAAAGTTGAATTCATATCCCACTCTGTTGCCATAATAACTCCTGCTGCCAAATTTTCCTGCATAGGTGCTGCGAAAGGAAACTTCCGATAACCTCTTTTGTTCAACGAAACTCCTGATGTATCCAAATAAAGTGAAACATCATTGTTATCCCAAAACACAAATACCACTGCGCCTGTGCGCTCGCTGCCACTGTCAGGGCGATAACCAAACTTGCGGCGAAAGCGGTCAACAATGGCATCCTTGCATTTCAGGTTTGTATAAAGCGTTG
>JAHEZG010000189.1 GCA_023251195.1 Chitinophagaceae bacterium
ATTCAGGGTTTTCATTTTCGTCGGCAAATGCATTCGAATTTTTGAAATTGGTTTTGGGAGTAATGGAAGTATATTTCTGAATGACCCATCGCTCTTGTCCTTCAGGGCTTACCATTGCATAAAATCTTTTTCCGCCCACTTTGAAATTCATGAATTTTGTTTTTGACAGGAAGGGTTTCGGTGCCCACCATTGGTCGAGAATTTCCTGTGTGGTAAAGGCATCCCATACGAGCGAAAGCGGGGCTGCAAATTCGCGGGTTACGAGTACTGTTTTTGTTGCTTTGTCTACGGTGAAATCAAATTGTAAATTGTTCATTTTTTTTGTTTTTTAATTGTTGTTAAAACTTTATCTAATTGATTGAAACGGGTTTCCCATATTTTTCTGAATTGGTTTATCCATTTGTCAACCTCCTTCATTTTTTCAATTTCGAGTGAATAGTAAATTTCCCGGCCTTGCTGTTCCTGCTTTACCAGTTCGCATTCGGTGAGCATCTGAATGTGTTTTGAAACTGCTTGCCGGCTGGAATGAAATTCTTCGGCAAGGGCATTGGGAGTCATTGCCTGTGCGGCCAACAAAACCAATATTGCCCTTCGTGTAGGGTCGGCTAATGCCTGAAATACATCTCGTCTGGTTTCCATGTTCCTGTTATTGTGCAATTACCTGGTTGCAAGTATATGCGCAACTATTTGATTGCACAAGTTTTGTTGCAATTAATTTCAAAATGGTGTGCATGTACCTGCGGATGTGCACCTGTATTGCATAAAAGCAGAAAGCAGCAGTCCATGAACTAACTAGAGACAACCGGAGGCGACAATAAATAATGAAAATAATTTCAGAAATTATGTAAGAGTTGTTGACGGCCGGCAATTGAACTTTACAGTATCAATAAAATAAAACAGTTTGAATAAATTACAACAACAGATAAATTCAAATGAGAAAATCATTCACCTTGATTTTGAAAGTCATTTGCAAAAACAATATGAAAACCTGATAATGGTTTCACATAACAAGGTTATTCGTGCCGACGAAATAGTGAAACTCGAAGCCTCGGGTGCTTATACAAAGTACCACCTGAAAAGCGGAAAGATTTTTATGAGTTCATATAATCTTAAGCGACAGGAAAAACTTATCAGTAATCCTCTTTTTTTCAGGATTCATAAATCCTTTATTATAAACATGTGCTATGTTTCAAGTATTACATTTAAATCTCCCATGGTAGTAACCTTTCAGAATTCAGAAAGCATTCAGGTTTCACGACGAAAAGCAAAATCTTTTTGGTTTCAAATCAGGTATCTGATTTCACAGGAATTTATTTTTACAGGCCTGGAAATATATTGCCCATTAAGTAACGCGTATGTTTTATAAAACATAAAATAAAATATTACCTGCTTGTGGGAAACGGTTAGCAATTAGGTTTTATATTTTAGAAAAACCTGCCTCACAACTTTGTTTTATAAATTGAATGGTCAGCATATTGCACGCTTTTGCTGAAACAGAGAAATATAAAAGGCGACTGTAAGCCGAATCATTTTATTGCACTTCCTCCCTTAAGGTCCGGTTTGCCTAATTGGCTGTTCGCAGGATTGCATGAAAAAGCAGAACGCTAGTGGGTTTTCAGGAATTTCTTACACTAACGAAACGATTATTTTTCCGGCATCAGGTAGCCAGTCAATTGTTTTATTTTTCCATTATCAAAGTGGAACACATCGCAAAACATGGCATTTAAAATTCCGCCGTTTTTTATTTTGCATATTACTGAACCTTCTGCAACCACAATGTTGCCTTCTTCCACCAATCGGATAATGGTTACTACAGGCCGACCTTCAAATGCATCATTCTCAATTTCTTTGTCAAATTCTGCTTTACCTGTTTTGTAAAATAGTCCCGGCATGTGCCACACCACATCATCAGTGAGACACGATAATATTTGTGCGTGGTCGCTTTTATTAAAGCCGTTGATGTAGGTTTCAATTACTTTTTTATTGCTCATGTTATTGGATAATCTGATGTAAAAATGAATTGATGTAAATATGAAAAAAGTTTAAGAAAATATTTTGCAGCATAATTAAAATTTTCTGAATGCTTATGTGCCGGCAGGGATTACGAATCTACCTCGCGATTTAATAAACAGCGGCTCATTGCAGAAAGACGCTGACCACACTAAAAAAAATCTTTTAGCTTTGACTGAATTTTAACAACATGTTAAAAACCGATACCGGATTTACAGGCCATGTACCACAGTTATACGAAACATACCTGGTTCCTCTCCTGTTTGAACCCTATGCAAAAGATATTGTAAACCGCCTGCAACTCAGCAAGCCTCTAAGTATTTTGGAAACCGCAGCAGGCACCGGCGTAGTTACCCGTGAACTGGATGCGCAACTTCCGGCGTATGTGCGAATTGTTGCAACCGATTTAAACCAACCCATGATTGACCAGGCAGCATTACAAAAATCAAATCATGTGATAGAATGGAAGGCCGCAGATGCACAACAGTTACCGTTTGCCGACGAATCATTTGATGCAGTGGTATGCCAGTTCGGTGTCATGTTTTTTCCGGATAAGCCAAAAGCATATGCCGAGGCATATCGTGTGCTGAAACCGGGTGGTGTTTTTATTTTCAATGTGTGGGATAGCTTGCATGATAATGATTTTGGTGATGCAGTTAATACCGCAATGGAAACCCTGTTCGCATCTGACCCACCACGATTTCTGGCACGCACTCCATATGCTTATAATGACAACAACATAATTACTAATGACTTAACCGCTGGAGGGTTTATTAATACACCTTTTATTGAAACAGTGACATGCTATACCACTGCTAAATCTCCCAACACACCGGCAATTGCCTTTTGTTATGGCTCACCATTGCGGAATGACATTGAAAGCAAACATCCTATGATGCTTGAAAAAGCTGTTGAAGCAGCAGAAGCGGAGATAATAATGCGATTCGGAACAGGCATGGTGAAAGGTAAACTTCAAGCCAAAATAGTGCAGGTACTCAAGTAAAATCGTTACACAATACGGGTACTAACCGAACCAACAAAATGCAGGAACAAAATTTTATTTTCTGTATTCGAGTCAATCATTTTTTTAAGTTGTGTATTCGGTTTATTCCAGATGCGAAGCACTCTAGAACATCTATTAATAAAAAAATAATTGAGCTAATACTGCAGGAAGCCATGGCTGTGTAGAAATTGTTTGACTGCACTCTTTGTTATTTAACTTTTCTTTTCAGCTGCCGTCCTCTCGGTTCATTTGCCACTTGGAGCACACTTTCAGAATGCAGGAATTGCGCAGCGTCGGCTGAATCTTTCACTTTAGAAGCACTGCGACCTAACATTTCTGATTCAAAAGCAGTTAGTACACTTGCCCGCACTCCGGCTTTTCTCCATGGCGACAAAGGTCCGCATCCTGTTGTGATTCCACGCGCCAAAGACAGCGCATCGAGCAAAGCCTGATTGGCACCCTGTCCTTTAAATGGACTCATTGGGTGAGCCGCATCTCCAATCAATGTAGCTTTCCCGCATTGCTTCAATAATTCCGGCTCAGGTAATTCTCTGTCATAAACCGGATAACCTGTAACCTGAGCTTCCATAGTTGCTGCTAAAATCTGAGGAATGGGATTGTGCCACAGCGTTCTGCGACACGCTTCCTCTTTCAGTGAGTGAGCACCTTGCGCACTCAATTTCTTAGCTTCATACTCCGCCATAGGGAAACTCAGTTGCCACATAACAGAATTGGAGTCGTAAGGCATAATGTAAATCCGCTCATTTCCATTGGCAGTTTGAAATATCGTGGCGGAGTCGAGTAAAGAATTTTCCACCCCTTCGAGCTGCTTCAACGGACAAATACCCAATATAACAATACACCCAAGGTAACGCAAAGGGGAAATATCATCTCCAATCAACAACTTGCGCACCGCACTACGAATACCATCGGCTCCTACTATGATATCCGTTTTGGCATTTTTTATTTTACCATCCACATTAAATCTCAGCTCAACACCTTCACCCTCGCTTTCTTTATAATCTATTAACTGATGCCCCCATTGCACTGCATCATTTCCGCCGAGTTGCTTCAGCAGAGCTAAGCGCAATGATTGCCTTGCAATTAGCATATTTATTCGGTTCGGAGATTTTTTTGCATCTGCCTGCAACCACTTGCTCATCCCCCATTCGCCAATCACTTTTCCTTCAGTGGTATGTACCACATGTCTTCTTGAAATCAACGCTTCATCTAAGCAGAAAATACCCAACCCCTCAATGGCTTTACTGGCTTGTTGCAATGTTAGTCCATAACCCTGCGAACGGGATTCGAAGCCACTATCGCGCTCATAAATGGTGAATGGGATTTTACGGTGCAAACAAGCTACAGCAAGCGCCATTCCTCCTATGCCACCACCAATAATTGCAACATGCGGATAGTTTACTTTGTCGGCTACAGGGGGATGATCAGCATGAATTAAACCGGATCCATTACAGTTCTTACACGAATACTTGTGACCTTTCGGACGAACAGGAACTGTACCCTCACCATTCGTTTTTTCAAATTGTTCCATTGCCTGCTGGTATTGCAGTCGCACTTTCTTTCGCAGCCGCCGGATTTTTTTGCCGCGGCCCATACATTCGGGGCAAGCAGTCCAATTAGCATTTTCAATATCGCCATTAACGGTGTTACAATTCTCCATTTCAAACAAATATAAATAGGAAGGGGTAATTGATAATTGATAATGGACAATTTCTATCCTTTGTTATCGACTTGTGGACCGGCACAGATAACTACAGTTGTTTAAAGCCGGTTCATTTTATTTCATTCGACTGCAACTTCGAAGCACATCTCGAAGACCTTTGACAATAATAAAGCATTTGAGTAAATCGAGAACAACCAGTGGAGAGAAAAAAAATTTCAATCTCCTTTATCTTCTTCTAAATTTTCGTGATTATCGCCGCCTAAACTGTAATAGTTATTTTCTTCGTCTTCACTGCCAACATCTTCCATTTCATCATCCAACTCTGCACCAGGCACATCTAAATCATCACCGCTTTTATCATCCCTAAAATCTTTTTCGTTTCTCTTTTCTCCCTCTGTCATTTCGTTTGCCGATTTTATTTTCGATAAATCTTCAGGATTTAAATTTTTTTCGTCCGTTGCATTATTATATATATCATCCTTGGCAGGATAAACCGGATAACCCGGTAATTTATTTTCTTCTTTCTTTTCTTTCATACACTAATTGTTTTGTGATATCAAAGTTAAATTGCTACACAGGGTTTCTCTTACATAACTTTCAGAATTAATTTCATAATTCACACTTTGAAATGGTTTAACAGAATTATTTCAACACTCGCGAGAGTGGAGTTTTCATTCATGCTTATTTTATCAGGTTTTATTTTCTGTTTTTAACTCCTTCTGAATCTCGTGCAGCATGTGCCTTGAACTGTGCCGGTCACAGACTCCGGACCTTAAGTCGGAGACACAGAGGTCTCAGCGCTTTATCCTCTGTGTCCATTCACTGCTAATTCCACTGCTTGTGGAGACAAAGCTGGAGGATGAGAACGGACACAACGATGATGAAATTATCGGACTACTTCGCCACTGAATTAAAATTACATTCGGCCCTTAAATTATTTTTTAATGAGTCTGGAAAATGCATTACAAGCGCGCGCTGCCAATCAATGTGAATTGTGTAAATCTGAAAATAACCTCACCGTTTATGATGTGCCACCAAAACCGGAGCAACGGGAAGAAGATAGTTTGCTCATTTGCGATAAATGCAATTTGCAATTAACTAAAAAGGAAGAACTCGACCCCAAGCACTGGAGTTGCTTAAACGAAAATATGTGGAGCGAATTAATTCCCGTACAGATAGTAACCTGGCGAATGCTGAGCCGGCTGCGCGATCATAGCTGGGCAACAGATGCTATTGACCAGATGTACCTCAGCGATGAATTATTAGCTTGGGCAAAAGCAACCGGTGATCACGAAAACAGCAGCAATGTTGAACTGCACCGCGACAGCAACGGTACAATTTTACTGAATGGAGATACCGTGGTGTTTACAAAATCATTGGATGTAAAAGGTTCAACCATTACAGCTAAACTCGGAACAGTGGTAAAAAATATAAAACTGGTACCGGATAATACAGAGCAGATTGAAGGAAAAATTGAAGGGCAAACAATTGTCATTCTTACTAAATATTTAAGAAAGAATTAACAGCAAACAATTGCTCATCCTCCCTCAGTATCTCGTGCAGTATGTGCCATGAGTTTTGTCGGTCACAGCCTCCGAATCTTAAGTCGGAGACACGAACTTAAACCACTGTGTCCCTCCTCTAATTTCCACTGCTTATGGATACACTGAGGAGGAGATGAACAGCCGCATTGAATATTATAGAACAAAATTTATTCCACAGCAATTTTACCATTTGCCACAATCCTGCCTTCGCTTGTAATGGTGTACAGGTAAATTCCCTGAGCTAAGTTGTTTTGTTTGAATGAAAACTGCTTATCTGAAAGGTTTTTGATTTCCGAAACCTTTTCACCCAAAACATTACTTAAAGTGAAATCAAAGTTTCCTTTCAAACCACTTACATAAAACACAGTAGTGCTGGTGAAAGGGTTCGGGTAAACGCCAACTGTTACAGCACCACTAGCAATTGAGTTTACTGAATTGATAATTGCATTATGTGCTGTGTTCGTTAGAACAGGTGTGTTGTAATCGAAGTAGATAGAAGCCATATTATCTATCAAAGTTCCGATTGGTAAATTGTTTTTCAACTTAATGCTGAAGGTGATGAAGCCCTTACTCGCAGGTTCGTTGGTGGCACTATCAACTAATTCAATCGGATTGAAAACCCAGGTAAGAATTCCTGTTCCTGAAACTTCGAACGATTCATAGTTGTGACTGGATGTTAAATTCTGAACAGTTGCCGGATCAAGATATTGTGACAAGGTATCTTTCACTATCACAAAGTGTGTGGTATCAGTTCCGGTGTTTTGAAAATGGATGGTATAAGTCAAAACAGAATCTGCATTCAATATGTCACCATCAGGAGAAACCTCTTTTGAATTCGGATCGTGCGAACCTGTAACAGCTTCTGAATAATGCAAGTGATTATTTGATGAATCACAGTCGCCGGAATTTGGAATTGTATAAAAATCAGACTGTAAAAGATAGCTGGTAGAAAGACTCGATGGCACTGTGAAGAAATTGCGATAGCGCCCAGCCCAGTTATAATTAGGTGTTGGAATATCAGCGGCCGCAACCGTCCATGTTAAAGAATGCGCAACTGCATCGTGCACCGGAATAGGTGCCATGCTGTAATCGTAAATCAGGTTCGGATCGTAAAAGAAGATGACAGTTGCAGTGCCTGTGAACGGAGTAGGCGATTGATTAAAAGGCATCAACCAGTATTCTTTCGGGAAGCCGGGATTAGCAGAAGTCCATCCCGGATGATTGTTCAGATCAAAACCGGTAGAACCAACAAAACCGAAATTGTTATTGAAAGAAGTATCACCAACTCCTCCAAAAATAACAACTCCGGTAGCAGTACACACACTCAGGTTTCCGCAAATATTATTTCCATAAATTGTTGCACTCAGTGTAAAAGTTCCGGATGTTCCGATGTTGATGTTGTACTGACCATTGCTGTTTGCATACCCGTAGTAAGTGGGGCCTCCGCCATTTGCAATAACTGTTACATTACCCATTGCCGCTTCACCAGCATCCATTATGC
>JAHEZG010000190.1 GCA_023251195.1 Chitinophagaceae bacterium
GGTAATTTTTAAGCAGGAATTTAAAGCTATTTAAGTTCAGCAGCCACACCACCGCGAACCCCGATTTTTACATCCTCGTTTCGTTCAATAACTATTTCAGTAAATTTTGAAGCGTGGTAGGCAACCACTCCATCAGCGCTGCTCACTTGAAGTGATATGTATTGTATAAAGCCATCAGGTTTTCTTTCTATTTTAAGTATACTGAGTTTTACACCCATTAATTCCAGATATGCTTTAAGGCTATCTAGTTCAGCGGCAGTGGTGGTTGGCTTTATAATGCTTTTAATATCGTCGGTTGATGTTTGAATTACCTGATTGTCGGTTGAAGTTGATTGTGCAACTACAGTACTTACTGAATACCGGATGCCCAGCATCAAAATAATTAACAGAAAAGTTTTCATTTGAATAGAATTAGTATGAGGTGAAAGTATGAATTCAATTCAACAACAATTTAACTTTTACATAAAATGATGCGAACTGTTTTCTGAAAGAAATTTTTGCAACGCAAGGTTGCCTACTCAAATGTATCGGTTACTTTTGCCGCGCACCAAATTTTTATGGCTTTAGATGGACGGCGATGATCAAATACTACAAAACATATGAAGGCAAGCTCAAACAATTGGATGCTCCTGAGTCCGGTTGCTGGATAAATATTTATCCTCCGTTTAACCACGATAACCTGAAAAAACTGAGTGAACAATACAATATTCCCATTGACTTTTTAATTGATTCATTGGATATTGAAGAGCGTTCGCGTTTCGAACGGGAAGATGATACCAACCTCATTGTATTAAAAATTCCGATGGCCAACGACGCCGAGAATGTGCGTGAAGCCCGGTTCATTACCATTCCGCTCGGTATTATTTTAGTGCAGGATATTCTTATCACCATCAGTCCTTATGAAAATCAGGTGATCGATTGTTTTCTCAATAACAATGTGAAAAATGTATCCACCATTGACCAGAGTAAGTTTGTGCTGCAGATTTTTGACCGCTGTGTTTTTTATTATTTATATTTTCTGAAAGAAATTAACAACGAAAGCAATTCGTATGAAAAGGAATTGTATGATTCCATGCGGAACGAAGAACTGCTCAAGCTTTTGAAAATTGAAAAGAGCCTTGTTTATTTTCTTACCTCACTGCGAAGCAATGAACTGATGATGCTGAAAATTCAGCGAACCGATTTTTTGAAAATCAATACCGACGAAGACAAGCAGGAGTTTTTTGGCGATACCATTATTGATATGAGCCAGGCTCTTGAAATGGCAAACACCTACACCAATATATTAAGCGGAACCATGGATGCTTTTGCGAGCATTATCAGCAACAACCTGAATGTGGTAATGAAGCGGCTCACCTCTGTAACCATTGTGCTCACTGTACCCATGTTAATGGCAAGTTTGTATGGCATGAATGTGCACATACCATACGAAGAAAACCGGTATGCCTTCTATTTTATTATTGCTTTCTGCCTTTCCATATCAGCCGTATTGATATGGTTGTTTAAGAAACTGAAGTGGTGGTGAGGAATTTATTCGTTGAATAATTATTATTTTTTGAAATTCAATATTTACTCTTTTAAATTGCCTTTAACAAAAAGCAAATTAAGTTTGAGCGAATGAAAAAGTTCATACCATTCAATGTATTCTTGTTTTCATTCTTATTGATTTTAATAACATTTGGTATAGTTGATGAAGCCGGAATGGTGTTAGCTGTTAATCTCTTTCTTTTAATGACTATTATAGGATTAAATGCCTGCTCATTTTTAGTTTCAGATTCATTTGAAAAAAATAAATCGTGGCAATGTTTTTTCCTGATGATTATTCCCTTAGCAATAATTATTTTTTCTCTTTTCCACGAAAAGAACAAGTTTGAAATTCTTTTGATTTGGGGAATAATTTGTTTAGCAGCGAATATTATTACAGCAATGAGATTTTATAAAGAGAATGTAAAGAACTCACCATAAAAAACTGATAGATGCTTTCTTCTTTATTTTAGTATAAAAGTTTACCTAAGCTCAGTCATAATACTATTCAAACCTCAAATCCTCACCTTCAAACCTGAATCCGCGCAGAAACTCTTCAATACTTAGTTTCTTTTTTCCTTCTAATTGCAATTCCAGAATATCAAGCAATGCATCGGCGCACTGCACATGCAAAAAAGTTTTTCCATCAGAACTTATTGTTCCGGGAGCATTATTAATGGATAATGGATAATTGATAATGGATAATTTTTTTGAGCGGAAAATCTTTACTGTTTTTTTATTCAGTATTGTAAACGCTGATGGAAAAGGTGAAAGCCCTCGAATTAAATTATGAATTTGTGCAGCAGGGTTGTTCCAACTAATGCGGCAGGTTTCGGAAAATAATTTTGGGGCTGTTTTTATTTCGGCAGAAACTGTTTGTGCCGTGAGTGAATAATTTCCGGCATCAATCAACTGCACAGTTTTTAAAACTAACCCGGCACCAACTTGCATTAACTCATCGTGCAGTTCACCGGCGGTTTCGTTATCAGTAATATTTATTTTCTGCTGCAAAATAATTTTCCCTGTATCAATTTCATGTTCCAGAAAAAAAGTGGTGGCCCCTGTTTCTTTTTCACCATTGATAATTGCCCAGTTGATTGGAGCAGCTCCGCGGTATTGCGGCAACAGTGATGCATGCAAATTAAAAGTTCCGATTCGCGGCATTTGCCAGATTACGGCGGGCAACATTCGAAACGCAACTACTATTTGCAAATCGGCATTTAGTTGTTGCAGTTGTTGTGCAAATTCCGGCGCTTTTAATTTCTCCGGCTGCAGCACTTTTAAATTATTTGCAACTGCATATTTTTTTACTGCCGATTCTTTCAATTGCAATCCTCTGCCCGCAGGTTTATCGGGTGCTGTAACCACTGCAACTACATTGAAATTATTTTTCACCAGTATATCCAACGAGGGCACCGCAAACTCCGGTGTGCCCATAAAAACAATTTTCAGTTGCGATTGAGTGGTGGTCATAACTGGCTATTCAAAATCTTTATACAATAAATACCTGCTTCGTATGGTTTTAAATTTCAGAATAGCAGGTTGCCATTCCTGATGAATTACAAAATCAGATTTGCCTGTAGTGATAGCTGTTTTCAGCGCTTCGGTGCCGGCGAGTTTGGCAAAGTAGGGAGTAAAAAACTCACTCTTATCGGGATAGGTCAGGTAAAACTGAATGAGCCAGTTTAAAAATATTCCGTTGTGCTCAAAAAAATATCCGCCGTTGTAAATAGATAAATCGATGCCAAGGCATTGCTGATTTACAAACAATGGATTGGTTGCGCCGGGCTTGCTCACAGGGGTGAAATAAGTTTTTCCCACTTTGCTCCCCGGGTATCCAACCAACTGAAAGGGGCGATCGGTTCCCCTGCCTACACTTAACGGAGTGCCTTCAAACAAACAAGTAGACGGATACAAGTAAACGGCGGTCATGTTTGTAAGGTTAGGAGATGGTTTGCGCGGCAAAACATATTTAACTGAGTGGTCGTAACCTTCGCACGAAATAATTTTCAAATCACATTGTAATGAATCGCTCAACCATTTTTCGCCATTGAGCATTTGCGCATATTCACCCGGGGTCATGGCATACACAATGGGTATCGGTTGCATGCCAACAAATGATGCATAATTTTTTTCCAAAACAGGTCCATCAATGTACCAGCCATTCGGGTTGGGCCGGTCAAGAATTAATAATTGTTTTTTGTTTTCAGCACATGCCTCCATTACATATTGCAGCGTGCTGATGTAAGTGTAGAACCGCACACCCACATCCTGAATATCATAGATTACCAAATTAATATCTTTTAAATCATCCGCAGTTGGTTTCTTGTGATTTCCGTAAATCGAAACAATTGGCAGATTTGTTTTTCCATCAATGCTATTGGCAATGTCGTCACCGGCATCGGCCGTTCCACGAAAGCCATGTTCGGGTGCAAATATTTTTTTTACTGATACATTCAGTATTAAAAGTGAATCAACAAGGTGTGTGTTGCCGATGTATGAAGTGGCATTCACAACCAATGCAATTTTTTTATCCCTGAGTAAGGGCAGGTATTTTTCTGTTTGTTCCGCACCGGTTTTTACCGAAGGAAAACTTCCGAAATTTTGTGCACACACAGTTTCGGTTTCAACTAAAAAATTTAAAAGCAGCAGAAACAGAAATGATTGGCGCATGATTGAATTGGATTCTTTTCTTTGCAATAATAATTGTAAGCACCACAACTAACATTTAAAGTGCCAACTATAGCATGAACACTGCATGGTTTATTACGCGAAAGATTGCGCTGAGTCGTCAACCGAATTTCAGCCGGTTTATTATTCGTGTGGCGGTGGCAGCCATTGCACTGAGCATAACGGTCATGATTATTGCCGGAAGTTTAGTAAGTGGTTTTCAAAAAGAAATCAGCACTAAAATTTTTGGCTTCTGGGGGCATGTGCGCATTTATGATTACAACAGCACCATGGGTTTTCAGGATAAAGCAGTTTCCATTCACCAGAAATTTTATCCTTCGATAGAAAAAATGCCGGGTGTAAAACACATTCAGGTGTATGCCAACAAGCCGGGAATTATTAAAACAAAAAATGAAATTGAAAGCATAGTGGTTCGCGGTTTCGGAAAAGATTTTGATACCAGCTTTATTTCGAATTGCATGCAATCTGGAAAATTTTTTGAAGCGGGTGATACTTCGCATCCACGAAAAATTCTGATTTCGCAATCCACTGCCAATCGCCTCCATTTGAAAGCAGGCAACGACATTACGATATATTTTATTCAGCAACCGCCGCGCGTACGCAAATTTCAGATTGCCGGTATTTATAAAACCGGATTGGAAGAATATGATAAACTGTATGCGCTCACTGATATTGCCGATATTCAAAAACTGAATAATTGGTCAGCCGATTCGGTAAGTGGCTTTGAAGTTTTTTTAGATGATGTGAAAGACATTGTGCCAATGGGAAAAAAAATAAATGAAGCATATGTGGGGCAAAACCTGGTGGCGCAAACCATGAAAGAAATTAACCCCAATATTTTTGACTGGCTGGAGTTGCAAAACATAAACGAGTATGTGATTTTAATTTTAATGGCCATTGTTGCCATCATTAACATGGCCACTGCTTTGTTAATTTTAATTCTGGAACGAACCAATATGATTGGCATTTTAAAAACACAGGGTGCAACCAACAGTTTTATACGGCGCATATTTATTTATCATGCCGGCATAATAGTTTTTCAAGGCATACTGATTGGAAATTTTATCGGACTCGGATTGTGTTACCTGCAATCGCGATATGGATTTATCAGGTTAGATGAAACATCGTACTATGTAAAAGTGGCACCGGTTCATTTCGATCCGATGTTTATTACCGTTGTGAATGTTGGCGTGATGGTGGTTTGTTTAATTGTATTATTAATTCCGAGTTACCTGGTTTCTAAAGTAAGTCCGGTTAAAGCCATTCATTTCAGATAAAAATTGAAAACCTATCTTTGAAAAAGAATCTACCAAAAGCAATGCTTAAAATTTATTTAATACTTGTTACCGTTTTTATTTTTTCATTTCTGAATTCATGTATCAAACCTCCGCAATTTCCTGAAACACCTACTATTGAATTTGTAAGCATAAACAGCACACAGGTTCAGCAAATGGTTGATTCCATTCAAATGATTATTAGTTTTAAAGATGGCGATGGCGACCTGGGCTCCATTGAATCAGATACTTCTACTAATTGTTTTATCACCGATCATCGCACAGGCAAACCAGATTATACTTATCCTTATAAAATTCCATTTATAACACCCAAGGGAACGACTAAAGATATATCAGGAACTATTTCTATAAATCTACCCGGCATCACCTGCATTCCGTTTCATGTAACTGATTCGGTAACTTATAAAATTGTAATTATGGATCGGGCTGGAAATAAGAGCAACGAGGTACAAACTCCGGTTATTGTGGTGCATTGCCAATGAGAAATCAGTAGGCAGTAGGCAGTATTCAGTAGGCAGTATTCAGTAGTCAGAAAGATGTAGTCGGACTTAAGATACTAGATCTTAGATAAACAGTAAATTGTTCTTTACTATTTCAGTTTTTTTCTGAAAAAATATTTCCTGTAACTAAATTCGATTTAACTTATAACTTTTTATAACTCTCAAAAGGAATGGTTACATAAATCCATAGCACTCTGCTGTAACGATAGATATAAGGGAAGAAAAAAATTAATGATACGCACAAGGTGATAACCATTGGCACCATTTGAAATCCGAAAAATAAAAGCATCAGTAAAAAAATCGGAACTTCAACAGCAATTGATACCATATAAGAAATATACATAGCACCATAATAAAATCCGACTTCAGGAAAATAAGATTGATTGCAAACCGGACAGCGCGGAGGCATTGAATCCAACTTGCTCAATATCCACGGATTTTTTGTTTCAAACAAATCTCCCTTGCGGCAATTGGGGCATTTCATCTTCCACATGGCTGATGCGAGCGAACTCTTTTTATTGGTAGTCATTGCCGCAAAGAAAGTTCAAACAATTCAGGTTTTGAAAATGAGTTTGCTATTTGGTCTGATTTTATTTCTGATTGACTTAGTAAATTACAATGGGAAAATATTTTATGGCATCTCCACTCGAAATAAAAGCAGAGTAATAACCGGGTGCTACCGCATCAGGAATTTCAAAATGGAATGTTGAAGTTGTATTCAATTCAGTTAAAACGGATGAATAAATTATTCGTGCGCTTAAATCATATAGCTTCAGTTGAACCGGATACTTTGCTCGATTGAATTCTTTAATATAAATTGAAAATGCACCGGATGCCGGATTTGGAAAAACAATAATCTGTGCTGCTGAAATACTTTCTGAAGTTGCATTCATTGTTAATTCTGTATTTAATCTTAATAAAGTAAAATCAGTTGCCCCATTAGTAATTGCGAATCCTGAAATCAGAATTTTATTATCAGGTTGCATCAACGAACAATAGCTGTAATCAAGATCACCCACTAAAAAAGTAAATTTTCCCGAGGCTCCGAAGTTTAAATCAAAACTTCCGGTGCTGTTTAGACGGGCAATTGCAAACCGCCTGATATTTGAATTAATGGATGAACCGGCAACCATAATTTTTCCACCGGTTAAAACAGAAACAGAATAGCATTCATCATCATCATTGCCAAATGAAAAAATTAATTCACCGGTATAATTAAAACTGCTGTCGGTACTTCCATCAGCACAATAGCGGCGAATGACAAAATCAGTATTCATTGAATTGCGGGTAGTGCCGGCGGCAATAATTTTTCCATCTGGCTGCAAAGCAATGTCGTTCAGAAAATCGTCGGCAGTATCAATATCATTTGTAACAATTCCGAACGAACCAAAAGAAGAATCGGGTAAACCATTCTCAAGAAACCGGAGTAATGCAAATTCATTGTCATGATTATTATTGCCAATGCCACCTGCAATAATTTTTCCGTCGGGTTGCACCACCACACAAAAGGCTTTGTTGTATCCTGAATCTATTTGCGTTTTTACAATGCCACTGTTTCCAAAGGATGAATCAATATTTCCTGAAGTTGAAAAACGCATTAAAGTAAAAAGTGTATTTGAATAACCGGCGGCTATAATTTTTCCATCCGGTTGCAAGGCTATTTCATATATAACATCGGTAAATAAACTTGGAGTGGCTACCACTTT
>JAHEZG010000191.1 GCA_023251195.1 Chitinophagaceae bacterium
AATTTACTTTTTAACCAAGATGAAATTCAATCGGTTGGGAAACAATTTCAGGAACTTGGGAATCTATTAAATAGTGCAGTTGAAACTTGTCTTGCGGGCACAGGTAAATGTCCTTTAATGGGGTTTTTAATTAACTATAAAGTATTTAAAGAAAATAAAAGCAGTGGTTCCAATCCTTGGAATTTGGCAAGTGAATTAAGAGTAAAATATAAAGATGTGCTAAGGGAAGACGATCCACCTCATCTAATTAAAGAAGAAACTAAAAAGTTTATAAATGATGTATTGGCGGAGATAAAAAATAGAGAATACTGACTTCCAAATATTTTCTTCTAAAAAAATACAAGCGTGAATTGTTTACAGATTGCTTCAAACTGATTACAGTTTTCGCAATGACAAAGTGTGAGCGAAAATTAAAATATGTGAGCGTGATTTTATTGCTCAGACCAAAACCCAATTTTTGAGGATTGACTTTGACTGTTACACTAACGCTCCATCAAAAAAATAATAGATAGCTGTTCGCTCCGCTTACTGTGACCCGCTTAGAGTTTTAAGTTACGGATTTTTGCTTCGGGTTTTAGTTGTGCGCTGACTGCTTCGCGTTTCTTTTCCCAAAACAAAAAAATGGAGAGACAATGCTTCGACAAGCTCAGCATGACATCTCTCCATTTTCATATTAACTATGCTGTAACACTATTTTGTTATCGTAATTTTTTCCGCCTTCGTCCAGCACTTGAACTCGCTGGTGTAATACAAGTAACTGTCGCTTGCCTGTGGCTCGAATGTGCCGGGCACTTCGGCTTTTAAATCGAAACTGAGTGAGCGCACTTCGTTGGGTTTCATCTGGCGGTAGTAGAGCACGAGGTTGTTGTTCATGATTTCGAAGTAGTCGAATTGCTTTTTGTCTTTCAGCTCTTTTAACTGCCACGGCTGCAAACTCAAGCCCGCCGGTATGCCTACAATTGCCATGGTGGATGGTAAGCCGCCATCAGTTTCATTTTTGAGTGTAACACTCAGCCGCACATTGTCGCCGACTTTGCAGGTGTTGGTGGCGAGCGATGTGTTTAAACTCACACTGCAATCTTTCGCACTCTTGGGTGTGGCAATGTTGTAAGTGATGCTGATGCTGTAAGGCATGGCGACCTTGCATCCTTTGTAACGGATTTTTAAATCGTGGTCGCCTTCGTTAATGTATTTTTCAAGACCTTTTATTTCCACGGGTTTGTTATCGCCGGCTGCAAAGTTTGCTTCGGCAATCTGCACATCATCGAGCAGAAACTGAATGGTGCCGCTCTCGGGTGCGCGCTTGTTGAACAAACTGAATTTGCTGAGCGCCTTGAGTGCGAGTATGGTTGCCTGTGTGTTTCCCCATTCGCCGTAACCGCTGCGCTGCTTAGTGAGGAACTCGGCAACTTTTTGCGTGGCAACATAACTCGGGTTTGCACTCGCCAGCATGGCAAGCAACGCGAGTGATGAGGTTTCAGTATTGAGCGATGCACCACCCGAACAAACAATGCTCTGCGTTTTTCCTTCGAAGCTGCCGTCTTCTTTTTGAAAGCCCAGAATTTTATTCAGCAGAATATCAGCGCGTGTGTTGTCGTGCATGTTGTAAAGTGTGTTCGCGGCAAGCGAGAGTAAATAATTATCGTCGCTCGCTTTTGCCACTTCGTAAGAATGGTCGGCTTCCTTCTGAATGTTTTTGTAACCCGCTTCGCTGAGCGCATAAGTGATGTAGAGGTTGGTGATGTCTTCACTGGCGCGACCGAAATAATCGCATGCTTCAGCACTGCGCAGGTAACCGCCCTTGCCATCGCGCCGCGCAAAAAGCCAGTCAGCCGTGCGTTGTATCATTCCTTCATCCACACCATCATACAGTTTTTTGTAATCAGCAAACTGCATTAAGCCATAAGCAGTGAGCGCTTCGTGACCGGGCGCAGAGCCAAACCACTCGTAACCTTTCTGCTTGGTTTCGAAAGTGGTGAGCATGTTGTAACCCGCCTTCAGCAATTCTTTAGCATGCGCATAAGTGGTGGCATCGCCGCTCTCGGTTGATTTCATGTAATCCATAATCATGGCATTCGGATAAGAACTCATGCTCGTTTGCTCGAAGCATCCGCCGGGCATGCGCAGCAATCCCGACAAACCACCAAGCAGTGTGCTGACAGTTGAAGGATATGCAGTGAGCGAAACTTTTAAACTTCCCTTGAGTGCATCACGAAAACTGAACTTGAAATTTTTCTCGAGGTCGCGACCGCTGAATGATTGCTGCACGGGAAATCCTTTGGAGTCAATGGCAACAGGCACTGTGGTTTCGTCGCTGAGTCCTTCGGTGGCGAATGCGAGTTGAATGGTATCGAGCGCAATGGTGTCGTGCGCGCTCATGTTCCAGTAAATAACTTTTGTGCTTTGTGCGGCAATGGCAATGGAAGTGTCGCCAACATTTCCGTTCAATATTTTTTGTGAGAAGTGAACAGAGAGTTTTCCGGTGAGATTGCGAAGTGTGTTGTTCTTCAGCACAACAGGCAATTGCATGATGTCGCCGCCGGTGAGTGTGCCGGGAATTTTTGCAGAGATGCTGAATGGTAATTGGGTGAAGAAAAGTTTTTCGCCTCTGCCAACTAATCCATCGTCGCTTATTCCTTCGGCAATTATTCTGAAGGAAGAAATTAAATCGTTAGTAGTGAAAGTGAAATCTGCTTTGCCGCTGTAATCAGTTTCTACTGCTCCGTTGAAATAAAGTGTGGATGCAAAATCAGTCCGCTTCTCCGGAGTTTTTGATGAATAAGTTTTTTGCGGGAACTCGCGTGTGCGGTAGTATGCCTGATTGTTGTTCACTTTCACTTCGATGGAATCTGCTGAAAGAATTCCGAGTAAGCGCTGGTCAATTACTTGTTCGCCGTTTGCGTTTTTGTTTTCGTTTTTGTCTTTATCAACTGCTGTAACAGGTGGTGTGAATTTAATTTCATTAACAACCATGTCGCCCTCAGCATCTCTGAATTCAATATTCTTTTTGCCTGTTTTGTTTTTTCCGTTACCAATTATCATTACTTCATCCATCAACATTCCGGCAGCACCCATCGGTGCGGCCATGTTCATTTGAGGAATCATGTTATCCTCACGCACATCAAACTGAATTATATTATCTACCTGCAATTGTTGTTGCTTGGTGTTGTATAACCAGATTGAATGATTCTCATTGTAATCAGCAATTATCAACGAACCATTGCTGTATTCTTCCATACTGGCAGTGACAGTTACCGGCTCGTACAGATTTAATTTATTGAAAATCACTTTTCCATTTGCATCAGTATAATAAATTGAACCTGTGCTTTCAATTTTAATTTTTGTGTTGGGCAAAATTTTTCCGGTGTATCCATCGTAAGTAGTGATAATCACATTCGCTCTTTCTCCGTTGTAGCGCACGATTGGTTTTTCATCTTTCAGAATTTGTTTCCAACTGAATCTTCTCCATCCGCTTGTCATTAATAAGTAGTCGAGTGCTTCGGCGCCTTTCGCTTCTGATTTGTCGAAATAGAAATTCGGCTCTTCCACTTTTTGTTTCAAATCATCTTCGAGCAATAGAGCTGATAAAATGTTTCCTGATTTATCATCAGCGAAATTCATGAGTTGGTCGTTCACTGCTTTCACCGAAAGAATTGCAGGAACAGGAATTCCATTCTCATCAGTGGTGCGGACTGTTACATGCACATGGTCGCGAGTTTGATATTCATCCTTGTCTGTCTTCACAGAAATATTTAATTGTCTTTCGCGATTCACAAACACCAATCTCTCGCAACGCGGAATCATTTGCTGGTCGAAGAAAGTAACCTGCGCAACTCCCATCGGAAAATTCGCTGTCGGAATTTCAATGTGATTTTCTCCTTCAGAAACCAATTGCGAATTACTGTAACACACTTTACCTCGAACCATTGCAACAGTATAAACTTTAAAAGTTCCGGTGGAGCGGAGTGTTGCGTTCACTTCATTTTTTTCGGTGCTCAGTTCCACATTGAAACCCGCAGCCACTGCATCAGGTAATGAAAAAGTTTTTTCAACTCCTTCCGGTTTGGTGAGTGTAACATTATAAGTTTCTCCCTTCACTGGCATTAGGGTGAATGCACCCATGCCTTTGTGGAAGGTGGTGAAGTCGGCGACTTTACTTCCTTTCGAATCTTTTACAATTCCTTCTACTGAAATTGCTTTATCGAATTCATCCTTCGCGCTGAATGCAATTCTGCCGGGTAATCCATCAATCATGTCGCCACCTTCAGGAAAAAAGTTAAGCGATAAATTGTTCATCGAAATCGGAATGCTGCGCGAAATACTTTCGGTGGTTCCTTCGAAATCCAATTTCACAATCATCAGCGCATCATTCGATTTTATTTTCTCAGGAAGATTGTAACGCACGAACATCACACCATCATTGCCGGTGGTGGAAGTGCCTTCTTTTATTTTCGCTCCGTCCATTTGAATTTCATACGAAAAACTTTTTGCAGTCAGCGGCAGATTCTGATTCGTGCTTGCCGAAAATTTCGCGAGCACTTCTTCGCCCTTGGTGTAACTGTCTTTATCATAAGTGAGATTCATTTTCAATCGTGGCAACACCACCTTCGATACAAGCACTTCTTTTGTGTATCCTGCTGAGTCGCTTTCGTTCAGCATCCAGTTGGTGTAAGCGCGCAGTTTGTAATAACCGCCGGGCAACGATGCCGCAATGGATAAATCACCCGAACAATAACCATCGCGCGAAATCAGCTTCATCGTTTGCTGAACTTTTCCAGCGGGGTTAATTAATTCAATGTGCACGATGTCACTTTTGAGTGAGGGCTTCAGCGTGCTTCCGTTGCGCACAAAGGCATTGAACCATATTTGTTCTCCGGGAGAATAAATGGGTTGGTTGGTGGTGAGATAAATCCGGTCTTCGGGATAATCTTTTTCTCGCGCCGAAATTTTTTGCTCAAGTGTATCGAGCTTCGGGTCAGTAACAACATTAATAACTCCCGTTGCCTGCAGCAAACTGAAAGCAAACAGTGTAACTGAAATCAGCAGAGGAAGTGTGTAATTGATTTTCGTTTTCATAAATAATGAATTTGGATAGGAGATGCAGAAGGAATGGGGATTCCATAAAACTTAGTTTAGAAAGTTTTGAAAGTTGAGAGGGTTGGGAAAGTTTCGCGTTACAAGGAATACTAATCTTCAGAGAGAAGCGTTAGATTTGTTTTCGATGAAAAAGATTTTACTCTTTCTATTGTTGCCACTCTTCTCGTTTTCGCAAGACAGAGGATGCAACTGGTCGGTAGGTATAGGATTTTCATATTCTATAAATGATTCAACAAATTATCACAAGCTATATTCTTATTCAGCACCATTTCCTGTTACAGTATTTTCTGACACTTCAACTATCAATGCGTTTATGAATGATAGCCTGACTTTCTATTATGGTATGGGTGAGGGTGGACTTGAATTCAGTCCGAGTGGACCTTCGGTTGATTCAGCACATAGTCCGATTGCTGGAGAAGGATTAATTCTATTATCAAGTGAGAGTTCATTAGGAAATGGATTTTGTATTTCTCGGTCAGTTCATAGTATTTTTTATGCCGTCGCAGGTTCAAACAAAATAGTTTTAAATCACCCGAACGGTAGTATGTATTTTACTTATAACATTAATCGAATTGAACATGAAGATTCAGGTGATAGAAATATAAATATCAAACTCAGTTCAAATTCATCATTGAACATTGCAACCAAAAAAGGAAATCAAACACTCCGAATGTTTTCAATGAATGGTCAATTGGTTTACTCTTATTCTTTTGATGCTGCTGAATTTGCAGGTGTAAATATTTCTTTACCAGAAAATATTTTTCCATCAGGAATTTATATTCTGAGTTTAGTAAGCGCAACCGAAGCGCAGAACTTTAAGGTTTTTGTTCGTTAGATTTTTTCGTGTCAGAGAAGTTCCACTTTTCTAAAAAGTGGAACTTCTAATTGCAGCAATAAAACCTTAGTAGAAAAACAATTCAAGAAATTTTTCCAACCTTATTAATATGGTAATTGATGGAGTGGATTGTTTTCTACTATGGTTGAATACAATTAGCCCGGTAATTATATTAGTGAATGATAAGGTCATTAAAAGAGAAAATTAAATTCAGTTACTTTTGTTTCAGAAATACAAAAAAATAGCATGCCGGTTCTCTCAATGTTTTATGGAATTATTATCCGTATGTTTTTTAAGGATAATAAAGAACACAAACTGCCACACATCCATGTTGAATACAATGAGTTCAACGCAGTAGTTAGTATTCCTGAAGGAAAAATAATTGCAGGCAATTTTCCAAACGATAAAATGAAATTAGTGCTGGCCTGGATTGAAATTCATAAAGATGAATTAATGGCAGATTGGAAATTAGCGGTAGATGGAAATCCTGTTTTTAAAATTGATGGCTTAAAATAAAATTGAAATGAGAAAAATTTCTTCCTTAACAACACAGGAAAATTTTCAATTGTTAGTTCAGTTCGACAATGGAATAAAAAAAATATTTGATTTAAAACCCTATTTAAATTACCCTGTTTTCGAGGTTTTAAAAAATCAAATTGAATTTCAGAAAGTAACCAATCAAGGATACTTTATTGAATGGAAGGATCACGAAGTTGATTTAAGTGCCGATACTTTGTGGCACGATGGAAAATAATTTTCATGAGTAAGGAAGACAAACACTTTCCATTATTGATTATCATTTGCTTCGGAATAAGTTTCGTTATCGGACTTACAGGAGGATTTTATTTTGAAAGCAATTTAACTGTTGCTACTTATTTCTGGCAGATTTCAAATCTTGGATATGTTGCAGGTTGTGCCTTACTGAGTTTAAAAGCAGCAAGTGAAAACAAACACATCAGCGCAACAGGTTTTATTTTACTCTCCATTGGTATGAGCACTTTCTTTTCATTGCAAACAAGTTTGGGCGAAGAAACTGATATGGCGTATGTATCGGGGGCATTAATTACCATTCCGGGTTTATTATTTGTGTGTTACTATAATGCATTTCCGATGTGGGTCCGGATTTTCGGAGTTGTATCTGCATTGCCAAGAGTAATTTTAATCGTGCAATTTTATTTTTTCAATATCAGTATTGAACGGAATGGCAATTTAGATGGCATGGGATACCTGCTTACTAATATTGTCGGGTTAACATGGGCATATTTTACTTATAAAAATTACCTGACAACTAGAATTAAACAAAAGCAATAAGCATTTAACTTTATAAATTTCCCTTTCCACTTTTGTTTTCTATTTTTCAAACCTGATTGGAAAAAATTCACTCCATAAATCAACTCGACGACAAAGCATTGTTGTTACAGTATCGCAGCACGGCGGATAAGCAGGTGATTGCAGTATTGTATCAAAGATACATGCACTTAGTTTTGGGAGTGTGTATGAAGTATTTAAAAAACCGTGATGAGGCAGAGGATGCCACGATGCAGGTTTTTGAAAAATTATTAATTCAGTTGCAGCAATATGAAGTGAACGAATTCAAATTCTGGATTCATACCGTTGCAAAAAATCATTGCCTGTATCTTTTACGCAAACAGCAATCGCAGTTTAAGAATCAGAAGGAAATGAATAAAGATTTTCCGGTGATTA
>JAHEZG010000192.1 GCA_023251195.1 Chitinophagaceae bacterium
CTTTTAATACTTCGAAATCAGAGTGAATTTTTTTTCCGTTTCATACAATCCTGCTTGGGTATGTAAACAGGTGCGATAGTGGCCTCGATAGAAAAAATCAGTTTGGATTTTAATTGCATCCACCAATTAATCTGCAGGTTTTTTCTCAGCAACTACCCAACTAATGGCTTTAACTGATTCGTGTATACCAATGAATTCAATTTCTAACAAAAAAAAACTGAATGAAAAATCTTCTTTACTCTATTGCCATTATTGCGGCTTCGCTATTCACTTCCTGTTCAGGCAACGAGATGATTATGGATGATGATTATGTTGCCGCACCTACTTCCGGTCAATACAATTCGCTGGCTGAGTTTCATAAAAAATACGAATCGAAACCCATAACTATTTCATTCGATGAATCGGTGGGTGCAACATATACCACTGCGCAGGGAACAATCATCAGCATTCCACCGAATGCTTTCGATCACCAGGATGGAAGTTCAGTGAGCGGAACGGTGCAGATAGAGTTCAAAGACATATACACTAAAAGTGAAATGGTATTGAGTGATAAATCTACAATGCTTGCAGGTGGCCAACCACTCAATTCGGCTGGCGAATTTTTTATCCGCCCGACTCAAAATAATGTGGCGCTCAAAATCAACGATTCTGCTTCAATCAGCATCACACTTCCTGCACCCAATGGAGTTGATACGGCAATGACCACTTTTACCGGCACCGATTCTTCAGGAATTTTCGGTTTCAATTACGATGCATCTGCATACCAGTTATTCTATACTGCATCAAGCTACATTTTTACAATTTTTGATCTTTCAGTTCCTTATGATTCCGGCACATGGAGCAATTGCGATAACCCAAATCCGTTTGGCATTGACCCACAAACTAATTTAACTCTTCATTGCAATACTGATAATATTGAGCAGGCAGAAATGTATCTTGTATTTACAAATCAAACCACAGGTATTCATGTGTATGGGTTAACCGATTTTCAATATCCGTTTGCACCGCTTGGTTATGATTGCACAATTGTAGTGCTTGCGCTTAAAGATGGCGATATTTATTCTGCATTTATTCCCATCACCATCACCACTAATTTGAGTATGAATTTTGAAGTTGCCAAAACTACAGATCAGCAATTTAAAGATGCGCTCGACGCATTGAACTGATAACTGAAAAAATATTTTATTACTCCGTTGTTGTTGGTCGGGCGACCAACAACAACGGAGTTCTTTTAATCTGCTTTCAGCTGAATTTATATTCTTCAGTTGACTTTGAATCCGATCGGTTGAATAAATAGAACATCCACTGCTTGTCCGTTTAATTGGCCGGGAATCCAGCTGTCCGGAATGAGTTTTACAACCCGCATAGCTTCTTCGTCGCATCCGTAACCAATACCCTTCTTCACTTTGTGATTAACAGCTTTCCCGTTTTTGTCAACAACAAATGAAATGTAAACTGTTCCTGAAATTTTTTTTTCACCGGCCTCTTTTGGAAAGTCAATGTGTATCGGGTCAAGCATTAACGCTGAACCCCCAATGTAAATTGGTCCATGGTCAAGTTTTGTTTTTATGGTGTCGCTGCCGGCAATAACCGTAAACTCGTTGTCTTTCTGCAGCTCAATTTTTTTATCAAAAATTAATCTGCTCTCCGAGTAATCATATTGCTGTTCAAGCGCACCATTGAAATCGTAGTATTCCCAAATACCAATCTTCTTATCCTGTAAGTATGAACCTTTGCTTTTCATTTTTATGCCACCCCAGTAATGCTCTGTCCAGGTACTATCCTTCAAGCCTTGTTTATAATATCCATTGATGAGAACAACATTCAGGTATCCCAGTTTTTGATAATTCCCTTGCTTCACCGACTTGTTTGATTTCAGCACATAAAAAGTTTCTGTATACCACGGATTCCTGTGTTTTACTATAATTTGTTTTATGCCTTGTGCGAAAAGAAATGAAGGGAGAAGAATTAGAAATAGTATTGTCGTCTTTGTCATGCGTTTTGTGGATTTTAATAATTGATGCTAATGAAATATTTCAGCAAATCAACAATTGAAAATAAAAGTTGAATCAGCCAGGCAACATCGCTTTCAATTTTAAGAAATCGTTTTTAAACAGAAACTAGGTTCTTGCTTTCCGTAAATTTTGTATAGGCAAGGTTAAGTCTCAGTGTAACTATATTCAGATGTAACATGCCGGACATCTAATTCGGATGACATACATTTCAATTTATTGTTTATTCGGATTGAAATCTTTTTTACCGGATTCAATAAACTGCATGCGGGCTAAAAAAGTATTCTTCTTGTTTTCGCTGGCAACGGTGTATTGATACACTTTTCCATCATCGGTTTTAACCCTTCGTTTTTCGGGGTCAATTGCGTTTAGTTCTGTCATCCAGGTTCGGTCGCCGCTCAATATCTGCATGTTGTTGTTCTGATAAAAGAAGTAATAATATTTATCATCATCGCCCGGAATGTACAGATTCATGTAATCGCCGCTTTTTTTGTATCCGATTTCCAGGTAAGCACCTTGTATCACACGGTTAATGGCAGTGGGGCCTATGAATGCAATTCCAATGGGACCTTTAGAATAAAACGAGCGTGTTTCTTTATCCCACACGAGGTGCAGGTCGGTAAAGAAAATGGTGTATTTAAATTCATCTGGTTTTTTAAATGTGCCATCCTTGTTCATGGCCTCGCTGAATTTTTTATCGTTTTTCGGATTAATGAATTCAGGAATGTTCTTGGTAAAATCATCGCTGAAATAATCAATGTCTTCCTGACTGAAATTATTGGCAAGAACTGTTTTGCCCATCATCTCTAGCAGATTATCTTTTATTTCGAACTGAATGCCGGCAAGCAAAGTGAATTTGTATTCGTTTTTTATTAAATCGGTGTTTATGTATCCGCCCGCCTGCACATCCACCAATCCGAAATTTAATCCCATGTCCATTTTTCCTTCGGCATAAACTTTTGCTGTGGCATCGTTGTATTTTAACACATTGCCGCGAGTGGTTTCGTTTAGAATTTTATCGGCATTGCCGGCTATGAATTCTTTTGTGGTTTCATCGTAATAAACAATTCCATTGGCCAGAAACAGGTTGCGGTCTTTGCTGGTTTTTTTCGCCTGGAAAAAAGCTGTGTATAAATCCGAAGAGTCGGCGCCGAAAACAATGCCCACGGTTGCCGGTTTATGATTCAGATCTTCGGGGTCTTTGTAATAGATAAGTGAAGAATCGGAAGTAAAATTATTATTGATGCTGAACCATTCGGCTTTCACATTGGGGTTATTGAGTTGCAGTTTTGCAAAGCCTTCAAAATTCAACGGCTCCTCTGTTGATTTAATATTTACCATACCGCGGTAATAAATTTTTGGAATCAATTGAAATTTCTGGGCGGTATCGATAACTGTTTTTGCATAAGTGCGCAGGTGTTTTGTAGTGTCTTTATACACGCCGATATCAGTGAAATTTATTTTTTGCTTGTTGCCGTTTTTAGATACGAAACTGTAATCGCCACTGGCTTTATAACTCTGCTTGCCAAAAATATTTGCAGTGACATTAAAGAAATTATGAAACTCATTGATGGTGTCGGTTGAAATTTTTGCTTTAAGCAGCGTGCGCATTTTAGCATCCGGTTCTACCACCACCTTACCGCTGTCGGGAAAAATTTTAGCATCCACCACACTGATGTAAGGCACTTCATTCACTTTCAAAATAAAATCGGTTAATGAATAATTGGCCGATGTGCCGGTAAAAGTTAAGGAATCCTGATTGGGGTGCATGCTTGTAAATTCGGCTTCGGTGCCGGCTGGCGCTATAAATTTTAAATTCTTTTTTGCCATGTCCCATTTAAACTCGTTCATGGATGTGCGGTACTGATTGTATGGTAGTTCGGTAGCAATGTCATCAGTATTGGATTTAAAATTTCCAACCTGCTTATCAAAATCAATATTGGCATTTACATTTTTTGTGGTCAGTGCAAATTTTTTCGGATCAATGGATTTAATCACAAAGTCCGAAGTATCAGCAGCCATTTTATTTTTTCCGAAACTGATATCGCCTGATTTTAAAGTTGCATCGGCCCAGTCAACAGTACCGCTTCCTTTTAATCCTTTTGGTGTAAGCACCAAGGTTCCGGTCATATCGGTTTCTTTGCCAAACATTTTAAATGGAATGGAATCAACTTTTACCATCATGCTATCTGAATAAGGCTTCCATAACACATCCACATCGTGCCCTTCAACAGTTGGAAAATCAACACCGCCATAAGTAGTTGCTTTCATATCAAATAACTGAGCTCGTGCTTTTGTTGAATCGGGAAAGAAAATAATGTTATCGCTTTGAGTGATTGAAGGCAGGTAGTTAATGGTTCCTTTACCTAACAACCCGCGGTTATCGAGTGATATGGTGTTGGTGTAATTTCCTTTGCCGCCATACATTGGCAAAGCAGTTCGTTTGGTTACAAAACCAAGCGACAAATCTTTTTGAATTCCGATTGGTTGAATGATGTCGGGAAAAATGCCGGCTGAAACTAATTTACCGGTAAACTCAACACGCGATGGTTTAAAATTATTTAAGCTATCGAACTCAAACGGATTGAGTTCATAAAAGAATTTATTTTTTTCATACACATTTTTCTGAGCCGATGGCCGGTCATAAAAAACATAAGAGTTATCGGTTGATTTCAGTGATGGATAAGTCCAGTTTCTTTTTGCTCCACTCTTATTAAACTTACTATCAATTTGTAATTCGCCGGTTAACCGTTCAATATAACTGTGAATAGGCACCAGCACCGGTGCACCGGTTTTATCATACTGACCATTAGGCAAATTAATCAATACGGTATCAACACTGGATAATTTAAATTTCCAGTCTTCATACAATAAGCTGAAACCTTTTCCATACATATCCAATCTTCCGGCAAACATGCTTCCATCGAAATCAATGTTGCGGTTTTTCTTTTCAATTAAACTATCGCTTCGCGGAAATATCACCACCACATTGGTATCACTTATCAGCACACTGTTCACTCCTTTGATATTCATGTTGTAACTGCTCAAATCAATTTGCGCATTTGTGTTGCCTTTAGGTGCCGATAACATTTTTATATCATCGTAATCCAGTTTTTTCTGATCATTCAAAACATAGTTGATGGTTTTTTGCCGGAGCGTTACCAGTTCTTTTGCTTCATCGTAATATATAAATCCATCTTCCACCAATTTATACAAGGTGCGTCGAATGGTTTCGGGCACATAAGTAGGTGAAATGTATTTTGCCAGCTCTTCAGTATAAATTTCTTTTGTTTGATGTTCTTCAGCATATTTTTTTATTTTATTTATAATATTAAAATCGGCCACATTCTGGTATTTATCCAATCTTCCTTTTTCAAAATAATTTACCGATTCGAAACTTGATTCGCCTGAAGCGGAACCTTGTATTTCACTCATCTTAATGGTGGGTTCATCCAACCGCCAGTATAGCGCATCGGCATACATTTCATTCTGATGATAAGAATCGAAGAACGGTGAGCGGGCAATTCCATCCTTTCCTCTTTCTAAAATTAATTGCTTGGTGCTTACTCGATATTTAAATGAAACACCGGAATGGTAAATAGAATCTTTACCAAGATAAATTCGTGTTTCGGCAGCAGGGGAATAAATATCTTCAAACTTTTTAATTACGAATGTGTTTGCAAATGCACGAACACCTACTGCATCGTCGTATCGCTTCAAAACTAACTCTGCCTTAAAATCTTTTCCGCCGCTGCAGCTGAGTTTACTGCCTTGAATTGAAATGGCTCCGCGCAATGCCGCATTATCGGCAATGTTGTCAATCAATATACTGTGATCGTACGAAACAAAACGGGGGTAACTGCTTTTGTCTTCTGAATTATTAGCTAATAGTTTATCCTGAAACCTGCCGAGTAATTCTTGTTTCAAAAAGGGTTCGTAAGTCATGTAGGCCGAGTCAACTGCATATTCACTTTTATCCAGATCAATTTTAAACGCATCAAACTTTGCATAAACCTGCGAACCATCCATTCCAGCGCGCGACCAATCAACTAATCCTTTAGTACCGATCCACATTTTATCTATCGGATAAAATTTTCCGGCAGTGTTGTGAATAATAATGGTATCACCATTCGTAATACCAAGCAAATCGGTAGAACTTATTATTGCTACAGGTACATTGTCAATAAAATCAAGGGTGAATTCTGTGGCGGTAATTTTCCAGGTTCTTCCGGGGGCAACATTTAAAGCATTATCAGTGAAAATAGATTTACTGAAATTAATGTATTCCTGAAAAGCTTTGTTGTTTCCCTTTGGTAAATTAGTGATAAGTTGTTTGAGTGTGCTGCTCCATTCATCAAAAGTGTTGGATGAAATTTTTCCACCGGCATATGCATTTACTGCGACCACAAAATCGCGGAAGTACGGAACCACCAGCATTTTGCGTGTGCGCATCAGGTTGGCAATTTCAATCATGCTGTTTTGTTGCGAACCGTTGAGTTTAAGCCATGATGTTTCAAAACTTTTAGCAGCCTCTTGACAATCAGGTTGCTTCGTATTCTCGAGCAGATTCATCAACTCTTTTTGAAAGTTGGATGCTTCAAATGCTTTATCAGATTGAGCCGATGCAAGTGATGTTATAAAAATCAGGAGAGAGAAAATCCAAAAAATTAATTTCATGTATTTGTGGAGGTGTTTTTAAAAACAAGTGCCATCCAGTTTTCGCGAAACTTTCGGGTACTGAATTTCAAATTTAGTTTTTCTGCTGTCTGCATAATTACTATTTCATCTTCGGGAAGAAAGCCACTGCAAAAAATAATTCCCAACGGCTTCAATGTTTGTTTCAATGCCGGAAGAAATTCCAGAATCACATTGCGGTTAATGTTTGCAAGAATGATGTCAAACTTATTTTCAGTTGCAGGCGGTTTATCAGAAAGTTCAGGAATGCATTTCACAGATTTATTTCGCGCAAAATTTTCAATCATGTTTTCATAAGCCCATTCTTCATTGTCAATTGACAAAATTTCTTTTGCCCCCAATTGTTCTGCCATTATAGAAAGTATGCCGGTGCCTGCACCGAAATCAAAAACTGAAGCATCTTTAAAATCATTTTTAATTTCCATCATCAATTCAATCATCATGTGTGTGGTGGCGTGATGACCGGTACCGAACGACATTTTCGGTTGAATGATTATTTCGAACGGAAACTTTTTTTCAACGCGGTGAAATTCAGTTCTGATTAAAACCAAATCGTTTATTTCTATTGGTGTGATTTTGCTTTCCCATTCTTCATTCCAGTTTTTATCAGGAATAATATCTGGCGATGGAAAATTTATCACAAATGCTCCGATTTGCTGAATTAGTTCTTCAGAAATTTTTTCTGAAGAAGAAATATATGCAGTTAAACAATTTTGTTCTTCCTGAAATCCTTCAAAATTTTTTTCTGAAAGAATAGCAATTAATATTTCGGATTGTTCAGGGGTACATTTGAATTTAAATGAAATAAAATTCATTCTATTAAAAGCTATTCGCTATTGCAATAAAATCTACGGCCTGCAAAGCAGCGCCGCCAATTAAACCGCCATCCACATCAGGTTGAGAAAATAATTCTTTTGCATTG
>JAHEZG010000193.1 GCA_023251195.1 Chitinophagaceae bacterium
AGGAGTGGTTCTTCTGGGAGCGGGAAAAGAAACTGGAATCAATTGAAAAGAGAATTGAAAAATTAGAAACACAAATCAATGATTTTTTCAGAAACCCTCCCTTGCTGACTAATCATGATAGTCAAAATTAAATCTCATAAGAGAGCAGCGTTTCAAAAAATTCTTGAGTACATGGTGCATAATAAAGACCGACTTGTTGATCAGAATAAGCGGAGTTTTGCTGTTACTCATAATTTGAAAGGAAACACGATTGCTCAGTGGGTAAAGCAGTATAAAGAAAATGAAACGCACCGTTTGCGAAACAGAATTGACAGTGTAAAACTCACACATGAAATTTTATCGTGGCACAAGGACGATGCAAAAAATATTTCACTGGAAAAAATGGAGGCAATGGCGAGAGAATATATTCAGAAACGGAATCCAAGAGGCATATATGTCGCTATACCGCATTTCGACAAATCCCATTACCATGTTCACATTTGCGCATCCGGTGTTGAATACAAAACAGGGAAGTCACTTCGCCTTTCAAAAATTGATTTGCAAAAACTGAAAGTTGACATTCAGAATTATCAGAAAGAGAAATTCCCTGAGTTATCGAAATCAGTTGTGGAACATGGGAAGAAAGATGAAAACCGATTAACTGAAAAAGAATATCAACTAAAACTCCGAACCGGAAGAGAAACTGAAAAAGAAAAGCTGACTGCTGCTCTGAAAACCTGTTACAAGAAATCAAACTCGCGAGAAACATTTTTTCAACTACTGAAAGAATGTGGTATTAAAACTTACGAGCGGGGTGGAAAAATAACCGGAGTTGTCAGTGATGATAAAAAATTCCGGTTCAATCGTCTTGGTTATACTGAAGATAGATTATTGTATTTAGACAGATCAATAATCAGAGAAAGCGAATTGAAAGAAATGCGTAGACCTGAATTTAAAGAAACACGAGGTAGGGAATTAACTGAGTCACGGGATAATGATGATGATAAAAAAATAATTGATCAAGATGAAAAGAAAAATGATGAGAATGAATCATCCCGTCAAGATGAACTGAATGAAATCAGAAATGGTGGTGAAGAAAAATCAGAGGTACAGGAGTTGGAGAAATAAAATTTCTTTAATCAGCAATTATTTATTCATTTATTCTTTCACCATTTTTTTGACAATTAAACTCCCATCATTCATAACTACCTTCACAAAATAAATTCCCCTCGTGAGATCCTTAATATTTACTTGTTGATTAGGTTTTGTCTGATTGAATTTTATAACTGTTACACCTATCGAATTTGTAATTTCAATATATTTAGGAGCAATTCCATTCAAAACTTCAATGGTTAATTCATCATTCACTGGGTTAGGATAAATATTTAGTATTGACCTTTTTATTTCTGTAACTCCATTTACTCCTAACCCTAAAGTATCACATGCACTTCCATCTATAGCACTTAAGTTGTAATTTGGCTGATTGGGCAGCCCAAAATATGTCTTCCTTCCACATAAATCTATAGACCATGGATGAAAATCACAAGCAGCACCTACAGAATCAGGGTTATTAATTACCCCCAAATGAGAATTGAATGAATCAACAGGAAAATTGAATTGATTATTTATACCAGAAGTAATATAAATTTTACCATCAGGTCCTAATCGTTGTTCAGCTAATTGCTGACAATATCCAATATTATTTGGATTGAAATAAATATTTTTAAAAATTGTATCTCTTTCATAAACATTTGTTTCGCCGGGTTTTGGATGCAGCTGAATTAAATACTTCCATGTATTATAATAAATTAACTCGCCACTTGGTGAAAAGGAAGTTCCAAAAACATGATTGTTTTGAACCATATTATACCCATTTCCTGGTGTTATTACCGATAAATCATTGTAATTATATAACTCGCCTGTGCACCGGTCAAAATCATATAATTCTAAAACACCATTGTATTTTGCGCCAATAAATTTTGCGCCATCCGGTGAAAAGCAATATTCAGAGCTAATATCAGAATATAAGTAATACCGCCCAATTGCTTGGGTAAATGGACCATAAATACTATCTTTTGTAATTAAGAATTTCAAATATTCATTTGATGAATCAGTCTTATGTGTTATTAACCACCAATCCCTTCCATTTGCATGTCGAACACTTGCGATTGTTTCTTCGATTTCTGTATAAATAAATGGTGTATATAATGGATTAAATGCGACTACATCTCCCTTACCTGCATCAAGTTGCATATTTATTTTTATCGAATAAAGACCTTGTTTAACAGTGTCATACCCTGCAAAGCAACAACTACCAAAATAATTTGTCATAAAAACATAATAAATACTATCGAAAGGTAGAATTACCACACCAAATTCACTTGATGAACCAAAATTTTCTATATATTGAGGTGCAGTACTAAATGAAGGATAGACAAAAATAGAATCACCATGTGGCATCCGTTGGTGCAATTTATTCCATACATGGTATCCGTTTGAATAAAAAAGTAAATTACCAAGAGAATCAGAAATAGTTGAAGAACCACAAAAAGAGGGCATTACTCCATCTGTTAAACACTCAACTGTATTATTATTAAATCGAATACCAGTTGAATCACCAAAGTACCAATAAGAAGATTCTTGTTGAGCTATCGAAAATTTATTTCCAAAACATAAAAAAATCAAAATGAAAAATGCTTTTTTCATAATTAATTATTTTTGAATTATTAATTTATCAGCAAATTCTACAACCCCATCACTTGATATCTTAATTAAGTAAATTCCAGAAACCAAATCGTTGGTTTTAAGCATTACATTTCCAAACATATTTTGAAGAGTAGATTTCAGTAAAACTCTGCCGGAAATATCTGTAACTGTCAGTATATGACTTCCTTTGTTTTTCAAACTATAAAAAACTGCGGTTTCATTGGAAGCAGGGTTAGGTACTATGCTAAAATTATTATCAAGGTTATTCTTTTCTTGATCCTCAAATCGGTTTGCATTTACCTCACCATCAATAATAGATAAATTTAACATTGCCCTCGCTGAATACACTGCATTTCCACCATAATATCCGGTTTGGTAGGCTATATAACTAAGCTCATTTTTTTGAATATCAGTAAGTGAATCAATTCCCCTCGCAAAACTTTCAAAATAAATTTGATTAACTGTTTTTTGATTTTCATCAATTAAGTTCTCAGCTATTATACTTGCATTGATGCTCTTTGCTAATATGGTATCCTTCATTCTTAGCATACTATCTATCACAGCAAAACTTCCAATGTTTGTCCCCATTAAAGAATCAAAGTAAGCGAGATATATTGCATCGGTTTCACTACCGGTTTGTATGGCAACATTATGAAAATACAATTGCCTTAAAGCATAATCGTTCAACCGATAACGATTTTCATTATCTGGATTTCCACTGTTACTTTCATTTTCAGTTGTATCTCCTACAATTAAACCAATTCTCTTTTGACGGCAAATTTCAGGATCGTCCGAGCAATCATCATCCTGTGGAGCTATAGAAATAAAATCACAGTTGTTATTTGAAGTTGTATTTTGTGGTGTAACAGGCGGAAATCCAACATTGAAGCCAGTAGCTAAAATATCATAAGCTGCCCCAGCCGGGTTTCTCACCCACCAATTAATTAAAAGACCATTGGTATTTACCGTTTTTATTCTTGGCCATGTATTGCTGGAATTTGTCCATTGATTTTCTGAGGCATCAAACGATGCTAAGGATAAATCAGATTGAATATTAATTGGTTGAAACCCGTTTCCAAAATTGTTAAAATAAACACCACCAGCTGGATGCTCATTAAAACTATTGCAAACAATATTAATTTCAGGGCTCAATACATTCATGTACAAACCAAAGCGGCTGTTAGCAGTATAGTTTTTTGCAATTAATGCACTATAAGAAGATTGAACATGAATGGATCTGGTATTTATTGTAAAATTATCTGGCGGATTTGGATAAATTATTCTTTTCATCCTATTACTACCAATATGAGGATTATTAAGATTTAAAGCATAAATACCAAAAGCATAATTAACATTGCTAGAACCATTAAATCTTGCAAAACTCATTGCCTGATCAACCGGGTCAGCATCCCATCTATTGGAAGAAATATCAACAGACCCAAAATTTTCAACCCAGATACAAACCCTGTTATTTGTAATTTGATTACTG
Organism: Chitinophagaceae bacterium; assembly: GCA_023251195.1. Classification (GTDB taxonomy): domain Bacteria; phylum Bacteroidota; class Bacteroidia; order Chitinophagales; family UBA10324; genus UBA10324. The sequence continues at coordinate 4,175 of JAHEZG010000193.1, forward strand.
ATAATACTCGCAGTAGGCTTACCACCATTTATAATAGCACTCAAATGCACCGCTTGATTAAATCGATTTTGTAATGTAAGTGTGTTGTTAAAAATATAATTTTCACGGCTTATATTTATTACACCACCACTCCAGTTATGTATATTAATTCCACCTAAATCAAAATCTTCAACATAATTTGTTTGAAAATCAAAATAGGCATTACTACATTGGCTAACCTCGACAACATTAGGTCCATTACTGAGAAAAAATTGAGGGTTTGTTCCAAGAGTTCCTGCAATATCTTTAAAATAATTTTGATAGGCTCTAAAACCAAATATGCTTGGATTCATAGGATCGCCACCCCAATTCAAATCATTGATACCATTAACATAGACACCACGATACGAATGAGAAAAAGAATTATAATAAATGCCGGGAGCAAGCACATTATTTTGATCACCAAGCATGATTAATACCGGCATATGTGCTAGATAAGACTCACAATACAACCCCACACCGTTCCCACCCGGCGGTGAAAAGATAGTTGTACTTGAATTGTCAAAATCTTTAAAATCGTTATTTAATAATGTTAAATTACTTACGACATTATGGATTCCAAAATCGAGATTTTTGTAAGTGTTAGTTAAATCGATAACACTTAAATCACCTGCCCCAATTGTAATTCCATCAGTTGTTACTCCATCGCGAAGAAACAAATTTTTAATTCCAGTTTCACCTCTTATGGAGGGGCTGAAAGCTAAATTCAAAGGCGTTGTACAATCAAAATTACAACCTTGTATAACCGCATTATATGGAAGAATACCTGGGTAAGGTGTTGTAGCGTTGGCTAAATAATCTCCAATCTGTACGCCATTTAAATTTCTATCAAAATTGACATATTTAAGTGTAAGGTTGCAATCATATCTTGAATGAACCGCATTTACCGCGTCTTCTATTAAGACTGGATTTATCTTGCTATCTCCAGTAATAGATAAATAACCGGAACCAGTTCTAACATCAATTCCTTTCCAACTTGCGTCGGGACATGCATGTAAATGTGAGTTATTTAATGCTGAATTGGAAATGTTAAGAGACGATCCGGCACTAGGATGTATTACAATTTGAACATCTTGTTCAGCAATAATTTCACATCCTGAAAGATTATTAGCACCTATCAAAAAGAAACTTCCGCTGGCATTATCATTAACGATAAGGATTCTTTTATCGGTATAATTTTGATTACTATAGTTCTGACTTGTGTGCCAAACAATATCGTTTGCGGAGTTGTAGTTAGGAATGCAATAACATCCGGCATTATTTACTGTATATGTTTCTGTAACGATATTTCCATAATTATCTACAACTGTAAGGGTGTAAGTTCCTGCCAATAGTCCTGTAATCGAAGAAGTCGTCGTGGTACAATTTGCGGCAGTGCATGATGTTACCATTTGAATTATTACAGGAGTATTTATATTTCCATCATCCCAATAATACCAATTTGTAACAGGAGGAAGATTCGGGGGATTTAGTGTGGTAGTAGTTACTTCAATTTCCCCGGTGGCCGTAGCTCCACAAGCATCAGTAATTTGTTCAACTAAATCAAGGGAAGGGCATAATCCAAGAGTACATGGGTTTAAGGGTGGAGGATTAGGAAAATATAAAGGCAAAGGAGTGTTAAACGAAATTGCAGGTAATTCAATTGAACATGGGCCTTCTGCTACAGAAACACCAATTCCTAACAGAGGTTGAACGAATGTTCCGCATGGTTGAAAAAATAAATGATATTCAACCGAATGCCCAAATGTTACCATTAATGGATTATAGTATATACCTGTTGGAGAATACGGATAAAATTCTGCTTGCCAACTTATGCAAGTTGATTGCAAATTCGTGGAAAACATTTGTCCTGAAATTGGAAGCGATGCACCTCCATATTGAGTTGTTGGATTTGTACCTTGATTGATGTTGATATAAGAGATGTCCTCCATATACATTAAACCGGGCACATACGGAATAAGTACAGTTGGATTATTTAAAACATCAGTAGCGCCATGCGGAAATATATTTACAACAAACTCATAAACTTGTTGTCCTGCTCCGCAACCACTTGCGGCCGGGGCAGGGACTGCATTGAGAGTTACATTAGCATCAATTGTCGAATTGACAGGATTTATTGTAACGGAATAAGAATTATCATCACAAATATTTAATGGTATTCCATTATTGAATGGGGCTAAAGCAGGTAGTGGATTAGGAGTAAACCATATATTGCTAAAATCATTTGCATTACATGCATAACCATAATGCATTTCTAAAATAATATCTTCATTCAAGCATGTACCTAAGACTATATTCAGATTAATATCTAAGGTCTGATATTGACCGTTACAACCGCCAAGTAGTTGATTCATTTTGAAAAAATTGAGGCCTGGAATTGGTTGCGTTATTGTAATTTGTTGTCCGTTACAAGGACCCGCAGTATAATTAAAGGTAGTCCCTGGGGTTAATGTATTTCCACCATAAGAAAATGTTGGAGTAACTGATAAAGTTGTATTAGATGCACCGGCACCAAGGCCTGAAGTAGTGAAATAAAACCATATATTATCAATACGAGGTCCGGTTGCAAGTGCCTTGCTTAAATGGAAAACCGTATTGATTGCCGAAGCAGAAGTATTCAAAATTGCAGGCGGAACTGGTGCTGCTAAAAATAACGCAGGATTTGGATCAACATTGTTAGCAGCATTTACAATTGGAGAAACATTTGGTCGGGTGCAAGCATCTGTTATTGCGTATGCTTCGCCATGTAATCCAAGGTCAATGTTTCCACCTGTGTTTGTATTATTAATTATAAAATCTGATGCCGGTTCATTAACACAATTTCTTCTATAAGTAAAAACTAAACCTTGACGATCAAAATCATCTTTATCGGTAACTGCAAAAATTGGATTTACTCCATTATTAAAATTAATTTGATTGGTTCCTGCAATTTGAGTCCATCCAGTTGCAGCAGGAATAGTTGTAAATAAATAATTAGTTGCAGTTGTTTGCAATACACTTTGGACACTTATACATTCAAAAAGTTCAATCGGGGTTACGGTATTATTTAATAAAACTGTTCCAGTTGAAGGCCATAAATAATACGGTCGGAATTCATTTGGAAAATCATCTTGATTTAGATATCCACCCAAGACATCCATTAAAAGGACATAGCGTAAATTGCAAGTTGATGTATTAGTTGGGTTTAAATTAAAACCCAAGTTCGCAAACCCTTGGTTATAACCGCTATTTGAACTATTCAATTGATTATTTCCTTGAACAACTTCGTTAATTATTGCTTGTGACTGTAATTTAAGAAATTCCATGTTGTCACCATATGGGTCACAGCACCAAGATTGAAGGCCGGTATTTATATTATTTATATTGTCTACAGTAAATTGTCCCCTCACTTGTGAAAAATTATAT
>JAHEZG010000194.1 GCA_023251195.1 Chitinophagaceae bacterium
TTTGAATTTGAAGCATTGTGTTTTCTTGATTGCTAATTAAAGATGGAAAAAGATTTAAGGTATAATCCGCTTTTTTCAAATTCGCAATTCCAACATTGTTACTGGTTAATTTAAATTCCATATCCAGATAATAATAGCCAGAGTTATAAGCATTGCCGGCAATGTACTGCCCGTTCCATCCATTGGTGTTGTAATTATATCGTATATCTGAAGGGAGCAGCATTCCATTATCGTAGCAACCCTGATTCTGATCTTTGTCTAAATCTTTGTAATCATAAATAGCAAATGCATTTATTCTATTGGTAACCGGAATGGTTGGGTCAATGGTATCACCAGGTGTAAATGTATTGCCGGGGAAGTAGGTAACAGTTGCAGCTACTTTTTTTCCGGCCGCCACATTTATTCCAACCGGAATGATCAGGCCATATTGTGTTGCTGTAGTAGTATCATTTTCATCCAACAAAATGGTGTATTCATAACTTGGTAATGCGCCTTTTCTCAATTGGTAATCATAATTCAGATTGCCGTACTCAAGTAGATCAGTCCATTGATCAGTTGCAAAACCAATTTTATCATCTTCATATACCTGAACGATTACCGTATCAGGTGCAGCATTTTGAAAGCGGTAATATTTATACCAGATGAGCAGTGAATCAAGAGTGTAATCTGCATCATTATCAATTAAAGTATTGTTGATAAAATTTACTGAAGAGGGATCGCACATTTGACCATAAGAATGTTTCCAAACCGAACCCAAAGTTGTTGAAAATGAAGTAAGAACTGTTGAATCAGGAAACAAATAGTTTCGGTAATAATCGCAACTGCCACCAAGCGCATAAACAGATGCACCATAGTTAAACCATTCAGAAACAAACTGCCGATTGCCTTTTTCAGGTTTTGTTATTGTGCGTGAAAAGGTTTCGTGTTGTTCATTTAACGGAATGTTAAAAGGCGCTTGTGAATAAGCAAGCGAAGAAATAAAAAGGGAAAGTGTGAATGTGAAAATGTATTTCATGGTTGTAAAAATGTTTTGATAAATGTAAAATGTTTTTGAAAATTATTGCTAATTAAAATTAAAAACTCTTACCAATACCAATCATCCACCGGAAGCCAATGTAATTTTTTTCTTCGTATGGAAGTGAAGAAAGGAACAATGGGAAATCAGCACGAACAGTAAATGGTTTTATTTCTTCTAAATTGAAAAACTGTTTGATGGTGAACAGGCAACCAAGCCCGGCATCTGCGCGCATAGGAGCGAGTTCTTCATCATCATTTGAATTCAATGCGGAAATCTGTCCAACATCTCCAAAAAAATACGGAGTGAATTTGACCGAACTTCTTGTTAATGAAGGTTGGAAATTCCATAAGCGATTAAATTTAATTTCAACATTCAATGCAGCACCTGAAATGCCTTTATAGGTGACATAAATTTCTCCGTAACCACTTTTTTCAGGTGCAAGATAACCCGCATAGCCGCGAAGATTTAAACCACCACCATCTTGAAAATGATTAATTGAAGAACCAAACTGAGTCCAGGCTGTTGGAAAGTATCCAACACTGCGGGTGAATTTATCATCCATCATGCCTTCCGGATTATTTCCACTCAACCATAATTTGCTTTCTTCGGGAATATCCCCATATGAATATTGAACAAACAATCTTGTATCAATATCAAATTTCCAGAATTTATTATGATTGATAAGTTCTCCATTCAACCATGAATAAGAGTTGCTAAATCTTGTAAAACCACTCTGTCTGATATTGAGGTTAAATACACTATTGCCACCGATATAATTGAAATTGTGTTTCCATTTTACATTTAAGAAAGTGTTCCATTCGAATACAGTCCACTCATCTGGATATAATAAATATGCTCTGCCATCATATTCGTAAATAGTTTCAAAATGACCATATCCATCCACTTCTCTATACATTGTTTTAATATCCGCATTAAGTAAATCTTTATTTCCAAGAAGAAATTCCAAGCCCAGCATTGAAGAAAATAGTCCATCAAGATTTCTAATACTCATTTTCCAATTCGTATATTTTGGAAGTGATTTAATGTTGTCTTTATAATCAAAAGTGAATGATAGTGGAAGTTTATTTATGAATGAAACATAGCCATTACCAATGCTTGCATCTTTTTGGATTAATAAACCAGTATTCCACCAAATATTCAAATCAAAAACATGTCGCCACTTCATGTAATCTCCTTCGAAGTGAAGTCCTGCCTTTATTCCATCCACTGCATTATACCATATATCAGGGCGCCATTTTATTACATAATGTTTCCAGTCAGTATTTGAAATCTGAGAATCAAATTTCCACCTGGTTGAACATTTCCAACTATTGTTCGGCATATAAATATCTGCAAGCCGATTGCTCGGGTCAATCGTTACATTTTTTATTTTAGAAGCAGAAGTAATAGTTGCCGTGTAAGTCGGATTTAATTTATCCCATCCATACCATTTCGGAAGTACTGTAGCATCAGTAGATTTTGCAAACCAGGTATTCGGTACAGTATAAAGTTGTGTTTTGCCATCTTTTGTTTCAACTGAAAAATCAATTGGCATTTGCATTCTTGCTTTTCGTTTGAAAGTGATTTCATATTTATCTTTTTCGCCGCTTACTTTTTTCACACAATCAATTTTGTAATCAATATTTTTTGTGGTTTCCATCCACTGATCGAAAAACCAATTCAAATCAACATGCGTGTATTGGATTACACTATTCCGAAAATCTTCGAAGTACGGATGACAGAATTTCCATTGATTGAAGTAATGTTTCATTGCCGCATTAAACAACGAATCGCCCAACACATATTGTAAGTTCCATAACATGGTTGCTGTTTTATAATACACATGCCGGTAACCACCACCATGACCAAGCGCACTGTTAAACATATCGCTGTGCTGATTGATAGGCTCATCGGCATTTTTAATTGCATCATTCATATAACCAAAATAAACTTCGCCATCGCGAACCAATAACGAATCTTTAAAATGGTTGTAATAGTTTTTTGGCTGGTATCCAAGTGGCATGTAATCACCCGTAATTTTTGGCAGGCACCACGATTCAATAAACTGCGTGAAACCTTCATCCAATGATGCTCTGTAAGTTTCATTACTTCCCACCATTCCATAAAACCATTCGTGCCCTGCTTCGTGTGCTATCAAATCATAATTATTAGGCTCCCATCCTCCATCTAAATTCAACATGTTGTATTCCATTCCATCTTCTGCATCGCACATCACAAGTTTTGGCCAGGCATACATTCCGAAATCTTCTGAATAAGTTTTTACCACTAACGCTCCGAATTGGGTAACTGTTTTCCATCCGGCACAATGCGGTTCACGCACCATTGCAATTATTCTAATCCCATTCCACTGCGATTCTCCAATTCTGTAAGTCGGATCAGCGGTAAATGAAAAGTCGTGAACATTTTCAGCATAATACTTCCATGTTTTCCGCTCACCTTTTACATACGGAATAATTACTGATGGTTCAGAATTCCAGGCTTTATTAAAAAAGTTTTTTATATCCAGTTTCGCTCTCAGTTCATCTGGCATAACTTCCTTGTCATTCTGCAATGTTCCGGTTGCCTCCACAATAAAATGTTTGGCAAAATTTAAACTCACTTCAAAAGTTCCGAAGTCGCCATAAAATTCTTTTCCTAAATGCTGATTGGTATCCCAGCCAAACTTGCGGTCATACACACAAATGCGCGGATACCAATGCACGCCATCGTATTGTGAATATCCCCACGAGTTCAGTTCTTTAAATCTCCGCCTCTCGCTTCCTTTATCCCAGTAAGTTTTAAAAATTATATCGAACGATGTGCTGTCGTTTGGCAGCAGTGCTTTTGGTAAATAAACTTTTACCAATGTGTAATCCCATTCGGTTTTTAATTCAATCCCTTTTGATTTTATGCTTTCCATTTTGCAACCTAATCCCTGCGCTTCATAATGACCGAATTTTTCTTTTACCTTATTATTTTTTACAAGGTTTGCCTGTGGACCACCTTTTAAAGTCATGTTCTGATACAAATGAAAATAAACATATGTTAAAGTGTCGGGCGAATTGTTCCAGTACTTCAATGTTTCGTTTGCTGAAATAATATCTGAGTCTTCATCAATGGTGGCATCAATTTTATAACATACATCTTGTTGCCAGTAACCTGCAAAGGGCATTCTGTTTTTCCAATACAAAGGATTGCTGTTGCTGCGAAACTCGTTGGGCGGAGTATTGGCATTAAAGGGCTGAGCAGAAACAATTAATGAAAAATGAAAAAGGGAAAGTAGACAACTGATTAGTTTTTTCATGAAACGAAATCTTGTGGCTTCGAAAATAATCAACTGCGGTTTGCAAAAAAGTTTTTTGAAGCAATCCTTTCTCGTTTCTGAAATGAAATTATTTTTATCGCATAGCTTTTTATGTTATCAGATGAAAAATTAAAATATGCCATTGCACTTTCCCGAATAGCGGGAGTGGGAGATGTAATTGCAAAAACACTGATCAGTTATTGTGGTGGTATTGAAAATGTTTTCATAAAAAAGAAATCGCAGTTATTAAAATTGCCCGGCATAGGCCCCGTACTCGCTGATGCCATTCTGAATTATACTGATTTCAGTAATGAAGAAAAGGAAATTGCATTTATAAAGAAACATAAAATTCAAACTGTTTTTAATACCGATGAAAACTACCCGCTCGGATTAAAGCAAGTTCCTGATTCGCCGATTTTACTTTTTCAAAAAGGTGAATTGAATTTGAATGAAGGGCGATTTATTTCATTGGTTGGAACACGAAATGCATCGGAATACGGAAAGGAGTGGACCGCAAAATTTATTGAAGAAATTGCTGCTTACCATCCAATCATTGTTAGTGGATTGGCATTTGGAATTGACATTGCCGCGCATAGGGCCGCACTCAAACACGGATTAAAAACAATTGCAGTGCTTGGTCATCCATTAAACACAATTTATCCCGGCCAGCATAGAAGTGTGGCTGAAAAAATTATAGAAGCAGGGTGCCTGCTTACCGAATTTTCTACATTGGATGATTTCAGAAAAGAAAATTTTCCGGAACGCAATCGCATTGTTGCGGGCATGTGCGAAGCAACCATTGTAGTTGAATCGGCTGCAAAAGGTGGCGCACTCATTACTGCTGAAATTGCAAGCAGTTATAACAAAGATGTTTTTGCTGTACCGGGTAGAGTAGGTGATACTTATTCGGCCGGTTGCAATTATTTAATCAAACAAAACAAAGCAGTATTGATTGAAAGTGCATTGGAGTTTGTTGAAATCATGAACTGGAATAAATCTGAAAAACAAAATGAACCAATAAAGCAACGGCAATTATTTCCTGAGTTAGATGCCAATGAACAATTAGCAGCTGATTTGATTCAGCTTAAAGAAATGATTCATGTTGATGAGTTGATGCTGCAATTAAAATTAAGCAGCAGTCAGTTTGCTGCTGCGGTGCTTGGTTTGGAATTAAAAGGAATAATAAAAGTGATGCCCGGTAAAATGTATAAACTCAACTAATCGTTTGTTTTTACAAACCTGAATTGTTGCGGTATGTCTTTCACATCACGAATGCGAAGCAAGTAGGCAGAAGCAGCAAGAGAGCGAATGTCAATCAATGTTTGAGGAGCTGTTTCATTTAACTTTCCGTTCAAAATAATGCGGCCGTTAAGGTCAACAATTTCGTATGTGGCTCCTGTATAATTTTCATTTTTGTTATTCGAAATATACAGTTCATTTTTTGCAGGATTTGGATACAATGAAAATTCACGCGATTCATCTGCTACTAATGGAGCTGAAACATTCACATCAAAGTAAGCAGTGAAATTTACTGCATTGATTGAAAGTGTATCGAGAAAAACTGGATTCAGAATATTAGTGAGTAATGGATTATTTCCCCAGTTAATAAAATGAAATCCGGCATTTGCAATGGCTTCAATTTTCACAGGTAACCCATCAAAATATATTCCTTCCCATGGATAGGTGTCGGGTTCAATGGTGCTGATGTGAATTTTTCCTGCACCGGCAGGAAATACATCCAATGTTAAATCAACTTGCTGAGGTAAACCGGCATTTGCCTGAATCTGGTTTCTGACAATGTTGGATCGTTGTGAAAGCTGATCTAAAAACACGAGATGATTGTTGTAGAAATTATTCATTTGACCGGGGATATTTGCCGGATCGCCCCAACGGGCGTATTCGTTTTGCATTTCCAAAACAGTACCGCTGAAAAAATTATTTTCAATGGCCGATAAGTTATTAAACTTGTAAGCAGTGTTCATCACATCAGCAAACCGGTTAATAAAATAATCTCTGAATCGGTTGTTCTGAATTCCTTTCAACCAGATATTTATATATGGATTGTTTGGGTCTTGTGTAAGCAGGTAATTGATGTGATCAAAAGTGCAATCTGTCCAACTATTTGGCCCCATTGCCAATTCAAGATCTACAGTACAAAATCTCCATCGTTCGTTGGTTTTATCTGAACGGTAAATTTTAATGTTATTGCCTGGCCAGTCAACATTACCCATCCATGATTGACCAATAATATAATCTTCATAATACTTCATGTCAAAATAATGATCGGCTTGATTCCAGAAACCGGTATCCGATGTGTTCAGATTTACATAGGAAGAATATGAACTGTAAAAAGAATCAACCGAACCACTTAATGCACGAAGCACCTGCCCATACCAATAACTCAATGATAAAATTTCAGTGGTGGTTGAATTGGCGCCTTCCAGTGTTTTGAAATATTCATCATCAAATTTTTCACGCAATTCATACAAACCAAAATAACCACCATTCACATATACCGAAACCGGTCGCCATGCCGAATAATAATTATTTGTTTCGCCGCACATTGATTTTACCTGACAAGCATCTTTATAGGGGAATGCGAGGTATTGATTGCTGCCATTTCGTAAATAGAAATTACTGTACTTGGTTCTGTTTGGCCGGTCTGGAATTACTTTGTAATTTATTGCATCTCCACCTAAAACATCGTTTGCTAATTCAACCCGAAATGAATGTTGTGGATTGGAACGGCTTCCACCTGCACCTCCATCCATTTGAATTCCTGATGGCTGAGAAAAAATCAGTTGATGAGTAGAATCAAAATATTCAACATAGGCAGGCTTTTGCCAATCGCTCCACCAATTATCAAAAATGCCTGTTGCACCATATATATTGTTGTGATCAGTAACAACTGATAAAATTGGAGTTTCATGATTTACTCCGAAGAAATAAGACGAAACAACAATCGGACTTGGTAATGTTCCGGAAGCAAAAGCGCGCGCCTTCAACACACACGAATAAAAAACAGTGATTGGTCCGGAATATAATGCTGAGCTATCGGTTGGATCATCACCATTTAAAGTATAATGAATGGTTGATGGTATAGTGTTCGGATTATCAATCGTAACAGTTTGTGCATTGAAATAAAAACCGGAAGCAACATCATAGGTTGGAGCCAGTAAGTAACCCGAATATGGAATTGATAAATTATTTGTAGCTGTTGGTGTGGCTGCTTGAAACAACGCAATAGTTGCCGATGCATCCGGAAAAGAACCAATGCTGTTATCGAG
>JAHEZG010000007.1 GCA_023251195.1 Chitinophagaceae bacterium
TTAAAATTATCCTGTCCAATCTGATTATTGTTTTTTTCCAAAACTCCCTTTTCAACCATTATTCCTTCGTTTACACGGTCGGTTCTCCACTTACAATATTCATTTGCCTGAACCCAGGTTACCCCAACCACCGGATAAAAATCATACGCCGGATAACGGAAATAATACTCTACATAAGGTTCGTTATAAGCCAATTCCCTTCGCCATGAAAGACTATCAGGCAATGCATTGCGGTAAACCTCAGGAAAATCTGCACCAAAAACACGATTTACCCAATACAAATATTCTCTGTAATGAACATTTGCAACTTCGGTTTCATCCATATAAAATGATGCAACAGAAACTGTGCGTGGAATGTTATCGTTACTATAAAGTACATTTTGTTCTGTCATTCCCATAGTAAATCTGCCTCCTTGAATTAAAACAAGGTTAGGGCCGGTTTGTTGCCCTCTGAATTTCAAGGATACCTGAAATCCACCCCATTTGGAGTCATTGTAGTTCCAACCGGTGGTAGCAGATTTGTCTTTCTTACAAGATGTAAAAAATAATGCACCTGTTACTGCAAGCATTAAAGGAATTCTTTTAAGCATCTGATTAAGTTTGGATGGATTAAAATTGGTTAAACGCAAATGTAGCTAAAGTATTGTTTCATCAAAGTATGTCAGGACATTCAGTAAATCGCTTTTGTCGCCTCTCTTTCTCTCTGTTTTTTTGATCGCCGAGATTTACTGTTATTGAAATTTCATGAGTTCCCCCACTGTTTCCTCGTAAGCCTGAAGTGGTAATATCGTAACTGTATGCAGTTTTAAAAACACCCTTTTTTACCCCAAATATTACTGATAACCCATCGGGGTTTTTTACAGTATATCTGTAATTAAGCCCGAAAATAAGAACTCCAGCCCCGGTCATTACACCGGCATTTATTTGTCTGAACTTTCCTTGTTGAACTAAAAGAAAATTTGGTGCAAAGAATGACTTTGACCTTTTATTCTTTTTAAACTCATAACCGAAGTGCAGAGCATATCTGACCGGCAATGTTGATTTTGCATTCGAAAAGAAAGAAATATTTGGTTGCGAAATGTGCTTAATACCAACGCCGAAAAAAAGTTTTTTACTAAAAATTAAAAATCCTGCACTAAAATCAACAAAGCTTTTTGTTTGATAGAATGGAGCATCTTCACCAGTAGGTTGAGTAATTGAAACAGAATTCGGATCAATCATATCAGTAAAAATGAATTTAGAATAATCAATTTTTAGTTGAGAATAAGATGAACTGAAACCTGCTTTCAATGCATAATTTTTATTCATCTTGAATTGGTAGGAATAAAATCCAGTGAATTGCAAATTTGAATAAAGACCGTTTCCTTGTTGGTCAGAAAAAGCTGACAACCCAATTCCACCATTTAATTTTTCAATATCCTGATCATAAGAAACTGAATAAGTTGTATAAGCATTGTTTAAGGATGGCCACTCATTACGGAAATTGGCAATAAATCTTGGTCCGATTCCCACGCCGGCAAAAGCGGGATTAAGATACAGAGGGTTATTCAGAAACTGACTGAACTCTGCATCCTGTGCATTTGTTGTTTCACAAAATGTAAGAATGATTGACAAGATTAAGAGGTGTTTAATGTGGCGCAACCGAATTAAAAATTTATTTTATGAATCAACGCAATATGACTTGTTTTATTCCGTTGTGCAACAAAAATCTTCTTTTCGGAAGTCCGTTTATACATTTAAACCTGCAATTTTGTTTCATGAATAAAGGTATTTTTTTTCTAATCTCAGTTTTTTTGATCCAGGCTTCATTTGGATCATCAGCCCAAACTATCACCTCTCCAGTTATTTCTTTGAATTGGGTTGATACTGCAAAGCAAGTGGAATTACCCGATTTGAAAAAGCACGATACTTATTATTTCAGTGGTGCACAATATGATTTAACACGAACAGGAGTTATCCCACTTTATACAACAACTATTAAACTACCGCTTCATTCAGCGCCTGATATTAAAATTGTAAATGCTGTTTATGAAAATACTTTCGAAAATAAATTTATAGATTTCCCTGAAAATATTAAATCATCATACCATTCTGAAGGGTATGAAAAAGGTAACCCAGTTGCAGATATTTATATTCCTGCATTGAGAAAAAATAATTTGAATGGAAAAATTGAGCGTTTAAAATCCTTTCAACTGGAATATTCTTTTATTACTGATAACAATGAAAAAGATTTAGGCAATGGAACAAAATCATTTGCGTCAAATTCTGTATTGGCAACAGGAAGCTGGTATAAAATAGGCGTGAATAAAGAAGGCATTTATAAGATCGATAAATCCTTTTTGATTGCATTAGGAATAAATATTAACCAGCTTAATCCTAAACAACTGAAAATATTTTTTTCAGGTGCAGGAATGATCCCAGAAAGTAACAGCGCACTGAGAACTGATGACTTAAAAGAAATTGCCTTAACAGTTGTGGGTGAAAGTGATGGAAAATTTGATGATGCTGATTACATTTTGTTTTACGGTCAAAATCCTAACCGATGGTATCTTGATACAGCAACCAATAAGTTTTACCATGTGCAACATTTATATTCTGATTTCACTTATTATTATTTAACAATTGCTACCAGTAATGGAAAAAGAATTTCATCTGTTGCAAGTGAATCATTAACTCCAACTCAAACATTTAATTATTTTGATGATTATGCCTATCATGAAGCTGATACAGCTAACTTATTATTAAGCGGCAGAGATTGGTACGGCGAATCATTTAAGTACATACTCTCACAGGATTTTAATTTCAGTTTCCCGAATCATTTGATTGAAACTGCCGCACAATTAAAAGCAGCGGTTGCATCGCATACCATATTTGGACAAGGAGCCAGAAATTTCAATATCACTTTTAATGGAAGTTCACTTGGAAATATTGTTGTGCCGGAAACTTGCGGCGATTACACTTGTCCGGTAGCTACCGCAGTATCTCAATCCTTTTCTTTCCTTCCAAATTCAGATCAATTAGATGTAAACCTGACTTATAGCAGTAATGCTGATGATGCAAATGGATGGCTAAATTATTTGGAACTGAATGTTAAACGCTCATTAATAATGAGTGGTGATCAAATGCCTTTCAGAATAATTGCATCAGCAGCTGCCGGAAATATTTCAGCGTTTGATATCACTTCTTCTTCCAGCATTACAGTTTGGGATGTTACCAATCCTTGGGTTGTAAAATCAATTTCGCTCCTTGATAATGGAAGTATAAAATCATTTATTGCAAAGACTGATAATTTGAACGAATATATTGCTTTCAATGAAGCTTCTTTTTTGACTCCATCGATTAATGGAAAAATTAAAAATCAAAATCTGCATGCAACCGCAACTTCTGATTACATAATTGTGGTCCCTTCCGATTTAAAATCAAGTGCTGATGAACTCGCAGAATTTCACCGATCAAACAACAATTTTAAAGTTCGCGTGGTTTTAACTGATCAGATTTATAATGAATTTGGCGGGGGCATAGGTGATCCATCGGCCATTCGCGATTTTATGAAAATGCTATATGACCGGGCAAATGGCGATACTTCTTTAATGCCGAAATACTTATTGCTATTTGGTGACGGCTCATTTGATTATAAAAATCGAATTGAAAACAATACTAACCTTGTTCCAACTTTTGAAAGTTATGAATCGTTGAGCCCAATAAGCTCATTTAATACCGATGACTTTTTTGGTTTTTTAGATAATAACGAAGGAGCTAACATGCTCGCATCTAATTTAAAAATGGATGTTGCCATTGGGCGAATTCCAGCAAAAAATGAAACGGAAGCTGCTGATGTAGTTAACAAAATAAAATTTTATAAATCAGCCGCCTCGCTTGGATCGTGGCAAAATGTTTTAACTTTTTGTGCCGATGATGAAGATGGTAATACGCACATTAATGATGCAGATGCAATTGCTAATTATGTTTCTACCAACAATCCTCAATTCAATATTGATAAAATTTATTTAGATGCATTTCAGCAAATATCTACTCCGGGTGGTGCAAGATATCCGGATGTAAATACAGCAATCAGCAATCGGATTTATGCCGGCACTTTAATATTTAATTACATGGGACACGGTGGTTATACTGGTTTGGCCCACGAACGGATTTTAAGCAATGTTGATTTTGATGGATGGACAAACATGTGCAAACTTCCATTGTTTATTACAGCCACATGCGACTTCAGTAATTTTGACGATGCAGAAATTGTATCAGCCGGCGAACGGTTATTATTAAACCCGAATGGCGGGGCAATCGGTTTAGTTACTACCGTTCGACTAGTTTATTCATATGCTAATTATGATTTGAATCTGAATTTTATGAAACAGATTTTTAAAGTAAATGACCAAGGTCCAATTTCGGTTGGTGAAGCATTAAGAAGAGGAAAAAATAATGTGACCTCTGATGCTACAAATAACCGGAAATTTACTTTTCTCGGCGATCCTGCGATTTCATTAATCAATTCTTCCAATCAGGTTTTAACATCAACCATAAAATCACATCCGATAACAAGCATTCCCGATACACTAAAAGCGTTGGAAAAAATTACAATTACCGGATATGTTGCTGATAAAAACGGAACGAAAATTTCAACTTATAATGGAATTGTTTATCCGACGGTATTTGATAAAGCTGTAACTTATCAAACATTGCACAATGATCCACAAAGCCCTGTCAAACAATTTCAATTGCAGAAAAATGCAATTTTTAATGGTAAAGCCAGTGTAAAAAATGGAGAATTCACATTCACTTTTATTGTGCCAAAAGATATTTCTTACCAATATGGTTTTGGCAAATTAAGTTACTACGCACAAGATGGAACCACGAGCGCTAGCGGATATAAAAAAGATATAGTAGTTGGTGGTTCGGCTGATAGCTTTGATTTCGATAACAACGGACCGCATATTGATATATTCATGAACGACGAAAAATTTGTTTTTGGTGGAATGACTGACGAGAATCCAACCTTATATGTTAAGCTGAAAGATGAAAGTGGAATTAATACAGTAGGAAATGGAATTGGACATGATGTAACAGGAATGAAGGATGATGATTCAAAAAATATTTTTTTATTGAATGAGTTTTACGAAGCCAACCTTGATGATTACCAATCGGGAACAATACATTATCCGTTAAAAAACATAAGTGAAGGCCGGCACAGTATAAATGTTAAAGCCTGGGATGTTTATAATAATTCAAATGAATCCTATACCGAATTCATTGTGGCCTCTTCAGCATCTGCGGCGCTATCGCATGTTTTAAATTATCCGAATCCATTTACATCGCAAACTGAATTTATGTTTGAGCACAATTTATCAACAGGGGTTCTTTATATTAAAATCGAAATTTATTCAGTAAGTGGTAAATTGGTAAAAACCATTGAACAAACAATTGTGCAAGGTAGTAGTGAAAGTAATCTTTGTATGGGAGAAACTAATTCAGGATCCTATCGTGTAAATGGAATTATGTGGGATGGAACTGATGATTTTGGCGACCCAATCGGAAAAGGTGTTTATGTTTACCGCGTGAGCATTAAAAACGATTCAGGATTAAGTACAGATACCTTTGAAAAATTAGTGCTTTTAAAATAACTTTGAACCTTAAGAAAACACCAAGATGAATTTTACCTCGTTAAAAAATTTGTTATGCGTAACATTATGTATGGCAAATTGCATTCCCGTTCTTGCTCAGATTTCCACCAATGAACTGGATGGAAGAATCAATACAATAAACACCGCCGTACCGTTTCTGCGAATTGATCCCGATGCCCGGTCAGGTGCAATGGGCGATGTTGGTATTGCCATTTCAGGTGATGCAAATTCCATTTACTGGAACACTGCAAAAATTCCGTTTACTGAAAAGAACACAGCCCTCTCTGTAACCTATACTCCTTGGTTAAAAGAATTGGTAAGCGATATTTTTCTTGCTGATATTTCTGCTTATAAAAAATTAGATCAGAATCAGGGCATTACTGCTTCATTACGATATTTCTCTTTAGGAAGCATCACTTTTACAAATATTCAAGGGCAGGTAATTGGAAATTTTAATCCGCGTGAGTTTACTTTCTCCGGAGGTTATGCAAGAAAAATTGCTGAAAATTTTTCTACCGGAGTTAATTTATCTTACATCTATTCCAATTTGGCAGCAGGACAAAGTGTGAGTGGTGTTCCAATTAAGGCCGGCACAGCAGCAGCAGCAGATATTTCATTTTTCTATCACAAAGACGCAAAGTTTGGAAAGACAAAAGGCAACTACAATATTGGACTCACTGTTTCAAACATCGGATCAAAAATTACTTACACCCAATCAGCTGAAAATAAAGATTTCATTCCTACAAATATGGGATTAGGTGCTGGTATAAATTTCAAGTTTGATGATTATAATTCTCTGATGTTTGCAGGTGAAGTAAATAAATTACTTGTTCCTACACCTGATAGTGCCGGACTTTTCAGAACCAAAGGAGTTCCTGCCGGAATTTTAGGATCTTTTTCTGATGCACCGGGCGGAGGTAAAGAAGAATTTCATGAACTGATGTTTTCTGCCGGAACTGAATACTGGTATAAAAATCAGTTTGCAGTTCGTGCAGGATATTTTAACGAGCACTCAACAAAAGGAAACAGAAAATATTTAACAGCAGGAGTTGGAATCAAGTACAATGTTTTCGGTTTAAATTTTTCGTACCTCATTCCAACCAGCAGTCAAAAAAATCCATTGGATAATACGCTTCGTTTTAGTTTGTTATTTGAATTTGATAAAACAAAAACCACGAAGACCGCACCAACCACTACTGAGTAAATGAATATAAGAGTAGGTTATGGTTTTGATGTTCATCAATTAAAAGAAGGACGCCCCTGCATACTCGGGGGCGTTTTAATTTCAAGCAATATAGGTCCCGATGGTCATTCAGATGCAGATGTATTAATACACGCGATATGTGATGCGCTTTTAGGCGCCGCAAATTTGCGCGACATCGGATTTCATTTCCCGAATACAGATGAACGATTTAAAAATATCGACAGCAAAAAATTATTGGCTGAAGTGGTTGCGTTGTTACACCAAAAAAATTATCGCATCGGAAATGTGGATGCAACTGTTGTGTTGGAAAAACCAAAACTGAATCCGCATATTCCGGCAATGCAAAAAACACTTTCTTCGATTATGATGATTGATGAAGATGCAGTTTCAATAAAAGCAACCACCAATGAACTGCTTGGTTATGTTGGGCGCGAAGAAGGCGTGAATGCTTCTGCTGTTGTGTTGATTTACAAAGATTGATTTCTAAATCTTGCTGCAATTTATTTACTGACTTTTCTTTTTGGTCAACGCGATTATTTTTGCCCCGATAAAAATTTATTCTATGTCGAATTTGAAAGTTGGAATTGTAATGGGTTCTGATTCGGATCTTGAAGTGATGAAGGAAGCTGCAGTGATATTTGAATCATTCGGTGTTCCATACACCATCACAGTGATGTCTGCGCACCGCACACCTGAACGGGCTGCAGAATTTGCAAGCAACGCACATAAAAACGGTTACGGAATAATTATAGCCGGTGCCGGTGCAGCAGCACATTTAGCCGGAGTGATGGCATCGCTCACTCACTTGCCTGTAATTGGTGTTCCTGTTTTAGCAAAAAGTTTAGCCGGAATGGATTCACTTTATTCAACTGTGCAAATGCCTCCGGGAATTCCGGTAGCAACTGTTGCCATCAACGGCGCTCAGAATGCAGGTTTATTAGCCGTTCAGATTTTAGCATTGAGTGATGTAACACTTTCTGAAAAAATGATTGCCTACAAAAAGAAACTGGGTGAAACAGTAAATGCAAAGGCAGAAAAATTGGAACGAGTTGGTTACAAAAAATATTTAGAAGAAAAATAATTTCTATTCTATTCGGTTCAGTTTGCTTTTCCGCTGAAAGAAAAACAAAAGCGAAAAATTTATCCGCACAAACTGGTAACTGAACCAGGAGCTGAAGCGATGCAGGTAACTCGTGTGCGCATATTCGCTCAAGGTAATTTCATGACAATCGCGCTGAATAACTTCTTCAATTTCATTTTGAAATTTTCCGGCAAGTTCTTTTGATTGCACATCAATATTCATTTCAATGCTGCTGTAATCACTCAGGTAATTTACATTGTAGGAACCTATTGTCATCCATTCCGAATCTACTGCCATCACCTTTGCATGAACCACTGATGGCTTGTATTCAAACAAGCGAATTTTATTTCTCAACATCCAAGCATATAAATATTCAGTTGCACCTTTTGCAAATGGCACATCTGCTTTTTCGCTCAGCACAATTTTTATTTCCACTCCGCGCCTTGTTGCTGATTTGATAATTCGGCGAAGTGTAACACCCGGCATAAAATAGGCAGCAACTAAAACAATATTTTTTTCGGAATTTTTTATTGCCTGCTTGTAAGAATTCCGGATTTGATTTTTTCGGCGTACCCAATCTGTTTGCCGAACTTTTGCAAGTACATCTGTTTCATTTGTTGCTTTCTGATTTACAAATTCTGAAATTGATTTTTTCCCTTTCTGAAAACTCTTCATTTCAATCTGCCGACAGATTGAAGCAAGTTGCCTGCAAATTGTTCCTTCCAGATAAATTGCATAATCGAGCCAGGCAATTTCACCTTCAGCTCCTCTGTAACGATTGGAAATATTTATTCCACCTACCAAAGAATACTGTTCATCAATCACAATCACTTTATGATGCAATCTTCTTCCAACCTGTAATTTGAATCCTTTCACCAGCGGCTCGAATCTTCTGATAAAGATTTTTTCTTCTTTAAGATTTTCGATGGTGTGTTTATCCATTCCACCTGAACCATAAGCATCCACTAAAACTGAAACTGTTACACCTCTAGCTACTGCTTTTCTTAATTGGGCAAGAATTTCATTTCCGGTTTCATCCAAATCAAAAATGTAAACATGAATTAGAATTTCGTGATGCGCTTTTTCAATCAGACTAATTAACAGTGAAAAATATTCTTCGCCACTGTGAATAATCTGTGCCTGTGCTGGAATTAATTTTCCTGGAGAAATATTTTTCACAACTCAAATATCAATCAGCAAAAGTGATTTCATTTTCTGCAAGCAACGGAAGATTTTTAAAACGCAATATCATTTGCGCAACTGTAATAACATCACGACGATTGTATTCAACAATTCTGCTGAGTCCGTTTTCTTTCCAGTAAACTCTGCCAACATCTTTACCATCCATATCTGTTTTTGGAGAAGGCAATCCAAGAACAGCAGCCAATAAGCGAAGTGAAGTAAAATGTTTGTAATCGCCAAACCGCCAGAGTTGCATGGTATCCACCCAATGAACTTCATATGGTTTTTTCCCGCTTACATCCATCAGCGATGGAATTTCAATTTGCAAGGCAAGCATTCTTCGGCACAAGTACGGAATGTCAAACTCACGAACATTGTGTCCGCAGAATAAATACTTGTCAGCTGAATAATATTTTTTCAGCAATGCTGCAAAGTCTTCTAAAATTTTTCGTTCATCATCTCCTGAAAATGTTTTCAGCCGGAATTTCCAACTGCTTTTTTTATCCTTTCGAAAAAATATTCCGATGGTGATGCAAAGCACTTTTCCAAACTCCGCATAAATAGCAGCGTGATTAAAGTAATGTTCATCCGGATTTTCCTTTTCATCGCGCAATCGTGCTGATTTTATTTCCCATAAATCTTTCCACTCTTCATCTAATTTTTTAATGGATGGAAAAGCAGGTGCTGTTTCGATATCAATGCACAAAAGATTTGACAGGAAAATATTATTAAGCATACTTTTTATTCGGTTAGGCGAATAAAAATAACAGGAATAATTATCTATCGAATAGGTAAGCCAGAAAAATTAATGAAAGATAAAATCGCTGAGCGAAAGTCAGTTAGATAATATCCATGTAGCGTACACCAAAAGTGAACACAAAGGGAAGAGCGGTCCAAAACAACGAAGGCATAAACATTAATAAAGCAGCAGTTGCGGCAACTGATAATAAAAATCCGATTCCGTAAATCGCCTTTGACTTTTTGTTTTCTGCTTCTCCCATTGCTGATTTTTTTGAAGGCGCTAACATAATTGCAAAGAGTTAGTTATGCAAATTGTAAATTTTATCTGCAAACTTCTTTTAAAAAGGAACTAAGCATTCGCTTGTATGTTAAGTTAGCAATCTGCTGAATCAACAATGAACATCCGCTTCACAAAATTTCTGAAAAACGAAAACGGAGGAACTCCCTTTGAGCGACTGCTGAATTTGTTTTTACAAATGCTCACCTACACAAAGGGCGATGCAGCGGAAGCATTGGATTGGCTGAACGAACTCGACCGCGAACACGGAATTACCAACGAAGAATACGGCATGGGCGATTTCATTGAAGACCTGAAAAAGAAAGGTTACCTGAAAGAAAATCCGGTGAACGGAAATTTTGATATCACCGGAAAAAGCACACAGGTCATTCGCAAAAAAGCGCTGGAAGAAATTTTCGGGAAACTTCGGAAAGCAGGTGCAGGTCAGCACAAAACTTTTCACAGCGGAACAGGCGACGAACTCACTTCCGATTCGCGCGCCTATCAGTTCGGTGATTCTATTGATACTATTAATTTAACTTCTTCCATTCACAATGCGCAGGTCAATCACGGCATTGATGAATTCAATTTAACGGAAGATGATTTAGTGATTACCGAGCGCGAACACAAAACACAAACGAGCACAGTGCTCATGATTGATATTTCGCACAGCATGATTTTATATGGCGAGGATAGAATCACTCCCGCAAAAAAAGTGGCGATGGCTTTCAGCGAATTAATCATGACCCGCTATCCGAAAGACACATTGGATGTTTTGGTTTTTGGCGATGATGCATATCCCATTGAAGTAAAAGATTTACCCTTCTTACAAGTCGGTCCGTTTCATACCAACACAGTTGCAGGTTTAGAACTCGCAATGGAAATGCTGCGCAAGCGCAAAGCCATCAACAAACAAATTTTTATGATTACCGATGGAAAACCATCGTGCTTAAAACAAGGTGATCACTATTACAAAAATAGTTTCGGGTTAGACCGCATCATCGTGAACAAGTGTTACAACCTCGCCGCACAATGCAAGCGATTGAAAATTCCGATTACCACTTTCATGATTGCGAGCGATAATTATTTACAGGAATTCGTTCGCGAGTTCACCGAAATAAATAACGGTCGTGCCTTTTATTGCGCGTCCGATGACTTAGGAGAAATAATGTTTGTTGATTACGAAAAAAACAGAAAGAAGAACATACGATAACATGAACATAGAAAAAATTAAAACGCTCGGCGATTTGAAAAAATCAGGTTACAAATCGAAAACAGTTAAAGAAGAATTGCGCGACAACCTCATCATCGCCATCAAAGAGAAAAAAAATTATTTCGAAGAAATAAAAGGATACGACGAAACCGTGTTGCCGCAATTGCATCACGCCATTCTTTCCAAACACAATATCATTTTACTCGGCTTGCGCGGACAGGCAAAAACAAGAGTTGCGCGATTGATGGTAAACCTGCTCGACGAATTTATTCCCGTGGTAGATGGAAGCGAACTGAACGACGACCCGCTGCATCCCATTTCGCGACAGGCAAAAGATATCATTGCCGAAATGAAGGATGCCACTCCCGTTCGTTGGATGATTCGTGATGAGCGTTACACCGAAAAACTCGCCACACCCGATGTATCTGTTGCCGATTTAATCGGCGATGTTGACCCCATAAAAGCCGCCACACTCAAACTCGCTTATGCCGACGAACGGGTGATACACTACGGATTAATTCCACGCTCGCACCGCTGCATTTTTGTGATAAACGAATTGCCCGATTTGCAGGCACGCATACAGGTTGCGCTCTTCAATATTTTGCAGGAAGGCGATGTGCAGGTGCGCGGTTACAAAATGCGCCTCCCGCTCGACATTCAGTTTGTGTTCACTGCCAACCCCGAAGATTACACCAACCGCGGCTCCATTGTTACACCACTCAAAGACCGCATCGGCTCGCAGATTCTCACTCACTATCCTAAGAGCGTCGAAATATCAGAAGCCATCACGCAGCAGGAAGCAAAAATTGCCGAGGCGCAAAAACAAAACATTCTCATTCCGCAATTGCTGCGCGAACTCATCGAGCAGATTGCCATCGAAGCGCGCGACAGCGATTGGATTGATAAAAAAAGCGGCGTGTCGGCGCGGCTCACCATTTCCGCTTTAGAAAATTTATACAGCGTGGTCGAGCGCCGGTTATTACTCACCGGCGAAACAAAAGGCAGCGCGCGCGTCAGTGATATTTACGGAATCATTTCCAGCATCACCGGCAAAGTGGAGTTGGTGTACGAAGGCGAACTCGAAGGCATGTCCAGCGTGGCGCAGCAACTCATAGGCAAAGCCATGCGCACATTGTTTTTAAAATATTTTCCCAATCCCGAGAAAACAAAAAAATCCAAGCAGGTCGCCAACCCGTTTGCCGCCATCATCAATTGGTTCAACGAAGCAAACACGGTGGACATACTTTCTGTTTCCACCACGCCCGTGTTCGAAAAAGAAATTGTTCGCGTCAGCGGATTGCATGAGCTGGTAAAAAATCTTTTCCCCAAAGCACCGCGCGAAGAGCAACTCGTGCTCATGGAATTCTGCCTCCACGGACTCGCTGAATATTCGCAACTCAGCAAGCACCGCCTCGAAAACAATTTCCAGTTCAAAGATTTACTTGGGAATATGTTTAGTTTTTCACAGGAGGAAAAAAACTGATTTGATGATTTGGTGATTTGAAAATTTGAAGATGAATTGCGAAGCACTCACGAATGCTTTTATACAAATTATGCAAATGAGTAAATACAGTCGCTTCAATTTCGCTCTCACTTTGTCATTGCGAAAATTTATGTAATCATAAATTTGAAGCAATCTGTAAACCCATTCGCCGCTGTCACACTGAGTTTATCGAAGTGTTTTTTTGGAAAAAGAAAAACGCTAACCAGTCAGCGAAAACTAAAACTGATAACCGTTCACAGATAACTGATAACTCTCTTCGGGTCTCCGGAACGGAACGCACAGCTATATATTATTTTTTTGTGGAGCGTCAGTGTAACAGTCAAAGTCAATCCTCAAAAATTAGGTTTTGGTCTCAGCAATAATTTTCGCTCACACATTACCCTGAAGGGGTAACATATTAATAGCCCTCCGATTTATCGGAGGGTAAACAATCACACCCACCACCATTACCCCTTTAGGGGTGAAACAGTCGCGACAAATTATTTTATCACAATCATTTTCTTTGTTTGAATTACAGCATCATTTATTTTCAAAGCATATAAATATGTGCCAGATGGAAGGTCTTCGTTTGAAAGGTTAAGTTCATCAAATGTGTTATCAACTTTGAATGATTTCATTTTTTTTCCATCGAGACTATAAAAAATGATCATACCAGAATTAATTCCAAGTGGAAGTGAATACTCTATTGTTACAAAATCTGACGAAGGATTTGGATAAATCTTAGTTGTAGTCTCATTGCTATTCAGCAATTGCGACTGTTGACCAGACCATGTTCCCGTTAATCCATAAACATACGCTGAATCATTAGGAAAATAACTTGCACTAAGAATCATTTTTGTTCCGCTAGGAGTGCTATAAATTGGATATTGTTGTTGGGGATAGTTTGCATTTACCATCGGACTTTGATTGTATTTATAAAAAAGAAGATCTCCTTCCTCATTTAGGATTGCAGTAGTTGATCCATTATGAGTAACGATCATATACTCAATTGAGTCATCACTATTGAATAAATGTTCTGAGAGATATATTACTTCACCACGATTAAATGCATTGTTAAGATTCATCAAAGAATCCGGAACTATTATCGATTTTACCAATGAGTGGTTCAAGTCATAAATAAACATTGTATGAGCACTCCTGTCAATTCGAACATATAGTTGTCCTTCAACTTCAAAATCAACAATGAAAAGTTGGCAAAAAGATGTAAGTGTACTTCCATAAGGATAAGTATGTTCTAAAGTGAATTGACATTTTGCACTGTAAAAGAAAAGAAAAAGAACTGAAGTGAGTAAAAATTTTTTCATGATTTGAGTTTTAAATTTTGATAAATCAATTTCAGAAATGAAAATTACATTTTTTTTACTTTGTTGGTGTTCCTTTTTCTCTCAAACAAATATAGCTACCCGATACCCCTGCCTGTGTGTTTTCACAAGCAGTTTTTTTTCTTTGCGCCTTTGCGTCTCTGCGGTTAAGTATTCTTTTCAATTGTTCTTAATTTGCAATCGAGAATTAAAAAAAATAAAGTGGCAAAAAAATTAAAAGCTGAAAAAGAAGTTTCGTTTCTGACTCCTGCGCAAAAAAAAAGAATTAGATGAAAGAGTAGATAACCACGAGAAAGGGAAAAGCAAAAGTTATTCGTGGAGTGCTGCAAAGAAAAAAATATTAGCAGCAGCAAAAATTAAAATCATTTCCTCTTAACAATCAATAAAGGTCTGAACCCAACAAGCGGAGATGCCTGCGTGTAATTCATAATGCTTTCATTTCTTACATCATAACCGGTAGAGTGCCAGCTACCGCCAACAGCCATTCCCTGCTCGCTCACCATTTCAGCCACATTGCCATTCATATTATACAAACCCAGCTCGTTCGGATAATAAGATTCAACAGGAGCTGTAACATCCACTCCGGGCAACCAACCGCCTTTGCTAACAGCCGAAAAGGTGTGTGTAACAGTGTCATCTGTAATTCTTTCATCGCCCACCCATCTGAAATTACAAAGCTCACATCCGCGACTGTTTCTTAAATACGGTCCGCCCCAAGTGTAAGGTGTTTTGCGCATTCCGCTTTCAGCAGCATACAACCACTCCACCCGCGAAGGCAAGCGAACTTCATAAGTAAACTCATGGCTATACAAGAGATTGAATTTTTCTGCCAACCATTTGCAATACAACTGCGCTCCTTCATAACTCACATTCACCACCGGATAGCGCTCATATGCCGGATGACTGAAATAATAATTTACATATGGGTCGCAATAAGCAAATGCGCTTTTCCATTTTGCAGAATCAACATTAGCAACAGAAAAGTCAACCTGATTTCCACTCTTCTTTAAGTCAGAAAGAAATTCGCGATATGATAAATTATCAACTTCTGTTTTCAGTAAATAGAAATGAGTGAGTGCCATGCTATCGCTACCAACATAAGCCATTCCCGCAGGTACAAGCGCATAATTGCTTCTCACTGTTTTCGGCAATTCATAAATTTCCTTTTTATCACTTACTGAATTGGATAGTGTAACAGTTGCAACGAAGCAACCAATCACGAAAAAAAATCTTGTCATTATGATGAGGGGTTTTAAATGAGTGATTCAAAATTAGTTGTTGAACGAAGGAGGAGGAGATTTATTTTTTCTAAATCTTCTTCACCTTATTATCAAAAAGTTGAGCTAAAAAACCGAGATGCTCGTGCATTTTCACCACTTCATATTTCGAGGTTTCGAAACTGCCTCCCATCTGCAGCGCAGGAAACAAACCATAAATTTCGTCCGGCTTCAGTTGTTCTCCTGAATTATTTTTTTCATAAATATCGTAGTAACATGAGTTTGCAATTTCATCTATCGTCATGAGCACATTCAGGTAATTGCAAAAATCAAAATCGCTGCGTACGGTGTTTCCGGTAAACGGATTGAGTCGGTATATTTTTTCTTTATGAAAATAAAAGATGCCACCGAATGCGGTTTTTAAAAACGCGAAACACTGCTTGCCCTTCAATCCCCAGAAATTTAAAGTTTCCGTTTGCCATTGTGGTAATGTGGTTTCGTAAAAATTGTTTTTGTAATTCGAAAGTCCTTCGGCATTCAGGAAATCAATAATTTCATCAGGCACTTTACTATCCCGCATTTCCTGAATTTCAGTTTCGGTAAATGCACGCAATTTTTTTGAACGCGGATTGGCTTCTAAATAATCTGTGAGGTCGCACATAATTGATTTGTGTTTCTTTTAATACCTGCAAATGTAGCGGTCATAAAAAAGTCCCGAAGAAATCTTCAGGGCTTTGAACTTTATTTTAAAATACTTTGAAACTATTATATGTAAACGAAAAAAATTGAAGAAATTCATAGAATTCACTTTTAAAAATCAGGCCTTTATTCAGAAACATTTTAAGAATCATAATGTAAAGACACTTTCACAAAAACACAAAGTGTCTTTTTATGAAACTTAGATTATTACAACTTCCGAAAATAAAACTAACGGTAAAACAGCGATTATTGTATGGAGCACTTGCTTCAACAATTGTAATTGCCGGTACAATTGGGTTCATAATTTATTTCAATTCCATTCCACAACTATCAAAAGCTGCGATGGGAATGCACGGCGCGAAAACCGTATCATCTTCCGGCGTAATTGTCAATGAATATACTTCACTTACCGCCAATGCGGCTTCGGGTTCTACCTCACTTACAGTAGCAAATTCAGCCTTGAATTCAAACAGCCGTTTTGCTACCAACCTTCAGGCAGGAGAATTAATCATGATTATTCAAATGCATGGTGCAAATATTTCAAACTCTGCGAATGCAAACTTTGGCAGCATTTCATCCTATAATAATGCAGGTAATTATGAGTTCAGGGAAGTATCAGCTGTACCGAATGCAACCACAATAACATTGTCGTCATCACTTTCAAATAGTTATACATGGTCCGATGAAGTGCAGGTAGTGCGTGTTCCGCGCTATTCATCGCTTTTAATTCAAACCGGTGCTTCAATAACCGCCCCGGCATGGAATGGAACTACAGGTGGAATTGTAACCATGGAAGTAAATGGCAGCAGCACAATTAAGGGAATCATAGATGTGAGCGGGCTTGGATTCAGAGGTGGTGCGGTTGATAACAATTCATCATTACCCGGTTCAAATACATGGGCCAACTCAGCAGCAAATAATGGAGCTGAAAAAGGCGAAGGAATTGCAGGCTATCAGGGCGATTACAACGGTGTTGGCGGAAGATATGGAAGAGGTGCACCTGCAAACGGTGGTGGCGGTGGCAACTCACATAATGCAGGTGGCGGTGGAGGTGCCAACGGAAATTCAGGCGGCTCTTGGACTGGAAAAGGAAATCCGGATATCAGTACGGCAAATTTTATTACAGCGTGGAATTTAGAGGCATCAGGTTTTTCATCAACCACTTCACCAGGTGGTGGCCGTGGAGGTTATTCATATGCTGATGCAAACAAAAATCCAACTATTGTTGGTCCTGCAAACGCTCAATGGGCAGGTGATAGCAGAAATATAAGAGGCGGATACGGTGGCCGGCCACTTGATTATTCCACAGGCAAATTATTTTTTGGCGGAGGTGGTGGTGCAGGTGATGGAAATGGCAATGCCGCCGGAGCGGGAGGAAATGGAGGCGGACTTGTTTTTTTAATAAGCGCCGGAACAGTAACTAATACCGGAAGTATTTTAGCTAATGGCAGCAATGGTGGTAATACTGTAAATAGTTCATCAAGTATTTCAGGTGACGATGGTGCAGGCGGAGGTGGCGGTGGAGGAACAATTGTAGTTTATACAAGAGCAAGTATCAGCGGAGTTAGTTTTTTTGCAAAAGGAGGAAACGGAGGAAATCAGAATATTAATACTTCCATGTGGCCAACAGAAGGTGAAGGACCTGGCGGCGGAGGCGGAGGAGGATATATTGCATTATCAAATAACTCCGGATTAACTGTTAATGTTTCAGGAGGAATAAATGGAACAACCAATTCAGCAGTAATGACCTTGTTTCCTGCCAATGGAGCTACCAAGGGCGGATCCGGTCAATCAGTGACACCAGCCCCAACACCAACTTATCCATCTGCAAGCGTTTTACCAATTACACTTTCTTTATTTACTGCTACATTAAATAACAATGGATCTGCCGTTGAAGTGTACTGGGTAACCGCAGCAGAATTAAACAATGATTATTTTACAATTCAACGAAGTGCAAATGGAATAGACTATACTCAATTGGCTGAAATTCCGGGAGCTGGTACTTCAACAAATCAGCTGACTTATAATTATACTGATTCAGAACCATTGCCCGGTGTATCTTACTACAGGTTAAAACAAACTGATGTTGGTGGCGAATTTCAATATGGAGCCATTCAATCTGTTAACAACGAATTTGTTCAGGAAGAAAATACAATAAATGTTTATCCTATTCCGGCAACCAATTTACTTTTTGTTGATTTGAATATTTCGACGGCATCCAATTCACAAATAATAATTGTTGATATCACCGGTAAAGTAGTTAAAACCATTGAAACAGATTTGAACAAAGGAAAAAACAAAGTCAAGCTCGACATCAGTGATTTACCGAATGGAATATACTTTGTAAATTTTAATGATCAGGCAGGAAATAAGATTTCTCAAAAAATGATTAAGTCGTTATAGTATAAATCATAATTGTAATAATATCCAAAAAAAATTCAAGGCCGCACTTTGCAAGTGAAGCCTTGAATTTTTTTTAATTTATTTTCACCCGATGAATCAAGCAGATATTATCAGCGGCGCCGGAGTATTATTAATTCTCGCTGCATTTTTTCTAAGCACTTTCAACTTACTGAAAGAAAAAAGCAAGTTATTTTTTATTCTGAATTTATTTGGTGGAGCACTTGCTTGTTGGGGAAGTATTTTAATTCATTCAATTCCATTCACAATATTGGAAGGAACATGGGCAGTGGTTGCATTTATTGGGTTAATAAAAACCTGGAAATAAATTTTCCAAATACCTAACAACCTAATTTCCAAATCGCCAAACAATCAGGCAAAAGATTCTTCTCTTCCCAACTTACGCATCAGGCGGATGTGTGAGAGCAATGCGCCGCCAAAAGTTTTACTTTCTAAATACGGAAGGTTAAATTCTTCAGCGGTTTGTTTTACAATTGGGGCAATTTTTTTATAGTGAATGTGACAGATTTTCGGAAACAAATGATGTTCCACCTGAAAGTTTAATCCGCCAACTAAAAATCGAACGAGCGGACTGTTGCGAGCAAAATCAACAGTGGTATAAAGCTGATGAACCGCCCAATTGTTTTCTACTTTATCGTTTTCATCCAATGTTGGAAAGGCTGCCCCTTCAACCACATGCGCTAATTGAAAAACAATTGCAAGTGTTAAACCTTGTATTGCATGCATTGCCACAAATCCTACAATTATCCAGTACCACGCAATATTCATAACCAAAAATGGTAGCACGAGGTAGCAGAAATAATAAATGGCTTTGTAAGAAATGATTCTTAAAAAAGCACCTTTCGGATGCTTGTTGTTTTCATAATAGCCCCACTTCTTTCTGAAGAAATTTTTATAATCATTTACAAAAACCCAAACGATGGTGGTGAAACAATACAATAAAAAAACATAATAATGCTGGAAGCGATGATACCATTTCAGTTTGCGCGATTGTTCAATTCGTATCAAACCAATCTGGTCAATATCATCATCGTGTTCCGGAATATTAGTGAATGTGTGATGAACAATGTTGTGTTTTATTTTCCAGATATAATCACTGGTGCCTGCGAAGTTGAAAGTGGTTCCCAAAATTTTATTCAGCCGCACATTGGAAGAATACGAACCATGAACTGCATCGTGCGAAATATTAAAGCCTACCAGTGCCGTGAAAAATCCATGTATCAAAATAGAAATCAGCATGGCCCACAACGGGAGTATACCAACGATGACTAATACATAACTCGCAATGAAAATTCCTAGAACAAAAATGGTTTTAAAAACCATTGCACCATTTGCGTGAGTGGAAAGGTTGTGCTTGCTGAAATATTCATCAACCCGTTTACGAAGTGTTGGATAGAATTCAGCGATTTTGTTTTTATCAAAAACAATTTTCCTTGATTCAATTGTACTATTCATTTTTATTTCAAAAAGTTTTGTGGCAACAATCTATTGACGATTAACAGCCTCATTAATTTTTTTAACCGCGCTAAGGTCGTAAAGAAAAATTTAAG
The DNA here is from genome assembly GCA_023251195.1 of Chitinophagaceae bacterium. Lineage (GTDB taxonomy): Bacteria > Bacteroidota > Bacteroidia > Chitinophagales > UBA10324 > UBA10324. The sequence goes on from JAHEZG010000007.1 coordinate 20,048, forward strand.
TTGTATTTATCAGTAATTTCTTCACTGAAATCAAGTGATCCAAGGCCATAGACATCAATTGAACTTTTCCACTTTGAACCTTGCCCTCCGATAACGACTTTTGCCGCTCAATTTTTAAAATCATGTATCGGACACACACTTGTGGTGAATTGCGAAAGGAACATTCAGGTAAAACAATTACGCTTGCGGGATGGGTTCAAGGCGTACGCGACTTAGGTAATTTAATTTTTATTGACCTGCGAGATCGTTATGGAATCACTCAATTATTTTTTGATAAAAGCTCTCCGCTTGCTGAAAGTGCGAAGCAGTTAGGTCGCGAATATGTTATTCAAGTTACAGGAACTATTCGCGAACGAAGCAGCAAAAACGCGCAACTCGAAACAGGTGATATTGAAATGCTGGTTGAACAATTAACTGTTCTGAATGAATCAAAAACTCCACCCTTCACCATTGAAGATGTAACTGATGGTGGTGATGATTTGCGAATGAGGTATCGTTATCTTGATTTGCGTCGTTCTGTTGTAAATAAAAATTTATTGCATCGCCATCGAGTGGCGCAAGCCGTGCGCGAGTTCATGGATGGACAGGGATTTGCCGATGTTGAAACTCCGTTCCTGATAAAATCAACGCCCGAAGGTGCGCGCGATTTTGTGGTGCCTTCGCGTTTGAATCAGGGTCAGTTTTATGCATTGCCACAATCGCCACAAACATTTAAGCAGTTGTTGATGGTTGCAGGGTTTGATAAATATTATCAAATCACCAGATGTTTTCGTGATGAAGATTTGCGCGCTGACCGGCAGCCCGAGTTCACACAGATAGATTGTGAGATGGCTTTTGTAGAACAGGAAGATGTGTTACAGATGTTTGAAGGAATGGTGAAACATGTTTTCCAAAAAGTGCGCGGCATTGAGCTGGAAAATTTTCCAAGAATGAGTTATGCTGATTGCCTGAAATATTATGGCAACGACAAACCCGATTTGCGTTTCGGAATGAAGTTGATTGATGTAAAGGAAACTGTAAGCGGAAAAAATTTTAAGGTGTTTGATGATGCAGAATATGTAGTTGCAATTGTTGCGGAAGGTTGTAGCGAATACACACGCAAACAAACTGATGAATTAACTGATTGGGTGAAGCGCCCTCAGATTGGTGCTGGTGGTTTGGTATTTATTAAATGTGGTGTTGATGGTTCGTATAAATCATCAGTAGATAAATTTTATTCGGCCGACGATTTGAAAAAAATTGCCAAACACTGTAATGCTAAAGCAGGCGATTTGGTTTTGATTCTTTCAGGTGCTTTAAATAAAACAAGAAAAGCAGCAGGAGAACTCCGGCTGGAATTAGGTGCTCGTTTAGGTCTTCGTAAAGTGGACGATTACAAACCGCTTTGGGTTTTGGATTTTCCATTGCTCGAATGGGATGAAGAAGATAATAGATTCAATGCCATGCACCATCCGTTCACCTCATGGAAAAAGGAAGACAATGAATTAATCAATACTAATCCCGGTGCTGTTCGTGCGAATGCTTATGATGTGGTGATTAATGGAGTTGAGTTGTCAAGCGGAAGTATCCGCATTCACAATCGCGCGCAACAAGAAAAAATGTTTTCGTTGCTGGGATTAACCAATGAAGAAGCGCAATATAAATTCGGATTTATTCTGAACGCATTTGAATACGGCGCACCGCCACACGGAGGAATAGCTTTTGGTTTCGATCGTTTTTGCTCCATAGTAATTTCCAATCTCGATTACATACGCGACTTCATTGCCTTCCCGAAAAACAATTCAGGAAGAGACATGATGTTGGATGCGCCTTCTGATATTGATGCACGATTGAAAAAAGAATTGGGGTTGTAAAAAATTAAATTGGACACGGGTTTTAAACTGATCCACTTGACAAAAAATAATTTAGAATAACTTTGCAAATCAGTTCAATCCGTGCTCATCCGTGTCCAATCTGCCAATAAGCAATCTGATTTTGTGAATTGGATTGCACGGCTATCTTTGCCGTCCAAATTTTTTAAACCAGTAATTAACAATGGCAAATACCAAGAACGCGAAAAAAGCTGATCGCCAATCGAAAAAGCGCAGAATTGAAAATCGCTATGTAGCCAAGACTACCCGTAATGCAATGAAAGAAATTCGAGTAAGCGAGAATAAAGCTGATGCCGAAAAAGAATTGCCGAAAGTTATGAGTATGATTGATAAACTCGCGCGCAAAAAAGTTATTCATCCGAACAAAGCCGCAAACCTTAAATCCGGCTTGGTTAAAAAGGTGAATGCGTTGGCAAAATAATTTCAAAAAACTTTTGTGTTAATTTAATACAAAAAAAAAACCGCTATGAATATTCATAGCGGTTTTTTTATTTCTTTTCTGTTGAGCTTTTACCTTACTAAAGTGATATTCCCCTCCTGATTAATTCGATTGTTATTATAACCAACTCCTTCTAAAATATAAGTATATACACCTACTTCACATGGCTCACCATTAAATTTTCCATCCCACCAATTTGAAATATTGTGACTTTCAAATACAATTTCCCCCCAACGATTGTAAATTTTCAAATAAGTTAAATCAAATACACCTAACCGAATTACTTTTAAAAAATCATTGTGGCCATCGCCATTTGGTGAAAACGCACTCGGAACCTTTACAATAGGTTCATTATTTACTGAAATTACCACGGTATCCAAATCAACACAACCATCGGCAGAAGTCATTGTTAAAATATACATTGTTGTAATAGTTGGATTGGCGGTAGGGTTGGGAATGTTGGGGTTGTTAAGCCCGGTTGAAGGGTACCAAGAATATGTACTTCCTCCTGAAGCATTTAATTGAGTGCTGTCAAATAAAAATATTGTAATATCAGAACCAGCATTGGCCACAGGTAAATCATATAAATGCAAAGTAACCTGAGCGGTATCAACGCAGCCAAAATTATTGGTAACTGTAACAGTATAAACTACTGTTTGATTTGTTGGCGTTGCTAAGGGGTTCTGAATGCTGTCGTCGCTAAGAAAATATCCAGTCCAGGCATAATCAACTCCTCCGGAAGAATATAGTTGTACTGATTCATTCGGGCAAACCGATGAGTCGGGCCATGCATCAGCATTTGGTAATGGGTTTACTGTTACAATAACAGTATCAACTGTATTTCCACATAAATTACTGCTGCCTTGAACCGTATATGTTGTAGTTACAGAAGGAGTAGCAACAGGATTTGGAATAGAAGAGTTACTTAATGTTGAATTGGTTGGTGGAAGCCAAACAAAGGTATTGGCACTGGTTGCGTTTAAAAAATAAGATCCGCCCGGACAGATTGATCCTCCGGTTCCAGCATTTACAGAAGGTATACTATTGATTAAAATCGAAACTGAATCAGATAAACTACAAGCACCAAAAGTTGCCACCACAACATAAACTGAACTGTTTGAAGGTGAGGCTATAGGTGAAAGACATGTATTACATGACAAACCGGAAGATGGATACCAGTTGTAATTTAAAAGATTAGTGGCAGTTGTTAAAGGAATTGAACCGCCTGCGCAAATTGAATCATCCGGAATTGTTTGAACGAATGGATCCATTAATAAAAAAGTTGCATGAAGTGGAATCAACGAAGCAGCTCCTGAACAACCAACGGTATCAAGTGAGTCAAGAATAGGATATAAATCAACGATGATTGTATCGTAAGGGGGTTCAAAAATTCCGTCATTAATCGGAATAATATTTAAATAAAAAATACTGTCCAGAGCTGAAATACATACAGTATCGGGTAAGTTTAAATAATCAATTCCTTCAATGGCATTTCCGCTTGTAACTATGTGATAACACAAAGTATCAAGTGAACAATTTGCATTCGTGTCAATTATTCCGCAAGGTCCGCTGTTCGAAATTTTCTTAACCTGAACTTCACCTGTTGTGCATCCTTCAACAATTGTGTTTGTTGGATAATTTGGAATTGGGTTGCTTACAGTCTGATAAACCACGGTTCCTGCAAGGAGGTTTGCAATTAATACGCCTGAATCATATATTCCATCACCTACATCTGCAATTACCAATACAAGGTGATATGTATCACAAGCCATAACATTTGCCTGGGCGGTGAGTAAAGTGGTGAATCCATCATATTCTGTTGTTGTAATAGAGGCACAATTTGCAGCAGTACAAAGGGCACCGCCACTTGGTTCATTACAAACATAGTAAGCAGACGCGGCTGAGGCACAATTCACATCATCAATTGTAATCGGGGTTGATGTGCCTGGAATTAATGCAATGTTGGGCTGGCCAATTATTCCAGGGCCGGAGATAAAAAATCCAAATGCATCATTAACCCCTGCATTTACAAATTCGGTATATTCATCAGAACCAAAAACATAATTAAAAGTGAGAATTGTGTCATAGGCAACAACATCAAATTCAAAACGACAAGCATCATAAGTAGTTCCTGCAAAGCTTAACAAAGCATCACCTGGTAAGCTATTGGCACCAGTAAAAGAGGACGAAGTATTTGAGTTTGGTAAAACGGCATTTCCTGAAGTTAAAATTATGCCATGATCAATTCCAATATTGGTAGAATTTCCATTTGAAAAAGTACCATACGCTACACTGGCACCTGTTAATACAGGGTTAATTATAGTAGCACCGGGTCCCACCAATGCCTGAGCCAATTGCAGAGGAGATACTCCGGTTGTTACATTCAGCTGCGCAGATGAAGAAAATACATTAAATAATAATAAAATGAAAAAAAGGGAAGTTGTGATTTTATTTCTGAAACACATAATTCTATTGAATTTAAAATGGCTGATTTTAATAGTTAATTGCTTTAACAGAAGTGTTTTAAAAACACATGCTAATGAAAACAATTTTGTATGAAAAATTATTTAATCAAAGTCACATTGCCCCGCATCGAAACTCTTTTGTTATTGTGACCATGACCGGCAATGTAATAAACATAAACGCCAACCGGGGCAGGTTCATTTTTGTAATATCCATTCCATCCTTTTTTAATATCATTTGTTTGATAAACCATTTCTCCCCATCGGTTATATAATCTGAAATCTTCCAATTCAAATATACCCTGATGAATTATTTTTAATAAATCGTTAATTCCATCGCTGTTAGGTGAAAAAGCATTGGGTAAGTACACATATGGATTGTCATCCACAAAAACCCAAACAGAATCATCATCAACACATCCATTGGCATTGGTTACAATAACATGATACAAGGTAGATTCTTCCGGACTTGCCCAAGGGATTGCTGTGTTTGTATTACTTAAACCATATGATGGATCCCAAACAAAAGTTACTCCGCCACCTGCACCCAATTGAACACTGTCGTACAGATGAATGGTTATATCTTCACCTGCATAAGCATGAGGTATTGGAAAGAAATCAACTGAAGTGTACGCTGTATCAACACAGAAAAATTCATTTGCAACTATTACCATGTAAACTGTTGAATCTACCGGTGGCGAAACTACTACCTGAGCACCCGTATCCGGAACAACACCAGGGCCAAACCAAAAGTAACTTGTTCCACCACTTGCGTAAAGTGTTGTGCTGCTCCATGGGCAGATAATTGTATCAGGATAAGCATCTGCAATCGGAAGAGGATGTACTGTAACAACAACCGTATCAGTTGTTATTCCGCACGGACTTAAGCCCGTTGCGGTATAGGTAGTGGTAACTGTTGGAAATGCAACCGGGTTTGGAATGTTTGCGTTTGTTAATGAAGCAGCAGGTGACCAAATGTAATTTGTTACTCCATTAACATTCAACTGTGCGCTGTCATTTAAACAAATAGCTGTATCATTTGATGCTACAATTTGTTGAGGAAAATCAACATTGACCATCACGCTTTCATTTAAAGTACAACTACCAAGTGCTGCATTTACATTGTACAATGTTGAGGTAGATGGTGTTGCAGTTGGAGATAAACAATTAATACAAGAAAGTCCAATAGGTGGCGACCAGGTAATTACAGGTAAATTTGAAATAGTAATTAAATCCACAGATTGCCCAAAACAAATTATCGTATCCGGAATACTGAACAACTGCTGATCTATTAAATAAAATTTCACTTGAAATGATTGTAGCAGTGCTGCACCGGGGCAGTTGGTGGTATCAGAAACTGGAATTAAGTCAATAATAATTGTATCAATCCCAGGCTCAAAAATTCCATCAGCAATAGGAATAATATCAATATACATGACTGTATCCATACCAAAACACATGGTATCAGCCAATGCAACATAATCTACTCCTTCAATTGCATTTCCGCTGGTAACAATTTTATAACACAATGAATCTGTGGCACAATTTGAAGTATCAATTAATGAACATGCGCCACCATTTGTTATTGATTGTTTTTTCAATTGAATTTGACCTGTAGTACATCCTTCTAACAATGAAGTATTGTCAAACCCGGGAAGTGAATCACTGATTGAAGTTGAAATATTAGTACCTGCAATCAGATTGCCGATTAATACACCGGAGTCATATCCGTAATCTGCAATATCAGCTATTACAAGAACAAGATGATAGGTATCACACGGAGTTACATTGGCTTCTGCAGTTAATAAAACCGTAAACCCATCGTACTCAACCGATGTGGCAGCCTGATTTGCTGGACATTGAGTAGTGCATCCGCCTGAAGTTGGGTTCCACCAATCATTGCATACATAAAAACTTCCGTTCATACCGCAATTAACATTTCCAATTGTTACCGGAGTTGACCCGCCTGGAAGCAAGGCTATATTTTGTTGTCCAACAATGCCGGGACCTGACACAAAAAATCCGAATGCATCATTAAAACTGGTGCCAACCCAGTCGTTGTATTCATCAGAACCAAAAACATAATTAAAAGTTAAAACAGAATCATATGCTACCACATCAAATTCAAACCGGCAAGCATCATGTGTTATTCCGGCAAATGCGAGTAACGGATCACCCGCGGTTAAATGCGCGGTTGACCATGGAGAAGCAGTATTTGAACTTGGAATATTTGCATTTCCTGATGTTAGAATTATTCCTTGCTCAATACCAATATTGGTTGAATTACCATTTGTGAATGTTCCATAAGATAGTGGCGCCCCCGTTATTATCGGATTAAGCACAATAGCTCCTGGACCAACCAAAGCTTGTGCGAGTTGCAAAGCTGTTACACTTGTATTGGTTGTTATCTGTGCACTTCCTGTATAACTAGTAAAAATCAGAAGTGAGAATAATGATAGTAATCGAATGTTTTTCATTGGCATTATTTTTTGACCCGCTAAAGGTAAATAACTTCCTGCTTGCTGTATGGGTAGTTTTTTTATTCTTGAAAATATTCTTACTGTTTCAACCGGAAATTTATGATTGACTATTTTTTTTTGCCGATCTTATTCTGAAGTGTTTAATATTGTTTCATTCAAAATTAAAAATGAAAAACATACTTCTTTTACTCTCCCTCTCCTTTATCATTTCCTGTGCTTCAAATAACAATAAAGAAAATGCAACATCCGGAAATGCGGATGCGCGGATTGATTCTTTATTTAAAAATTATTACGAACAGCGACTTCATCTTTTTCCATTGGAGGCCACTCAGAATGGCGACCATCGGTTCGACGATCAATTGCCGAATAGTCTCACACAGTCATTTCGCGATACGCTTAAGAATTTTTACACTGCTACACTTGATTCATTGAATCAATTTGACAGAGCTGCTCTGAAAGAAAACAATCAGGCGAGTTTTGATATTCTGCTATGGGATTTGAATGAAAATCTGGAGGCATTAAAATTTCCCGATCACTTAATGCCCATCAATCAGTTCTGGAGCTTATCGCTCACAATGGGGCAATTGGGTGCCGGCTCAGGTATTCAACCTTTTGAAACAGTTAAAGATTACGAAAATTTTTTAATGCGCGCCCATCGGTTTATTCCGTGGTGCGATACTGCCATTGCGAATATGAAGCGAGGGATACAACAGAATATTGTATTGCCTCAGGTATTGGCTAAAAAAGTTTTACCACAGCTGCAAAGCATGATTGTGAGTGAAGTTCATGAAAGCATTTTCCATTTACCTATTGATAAATTTCCAGCTTCATTTTCTGATGCGGATAAAAAAAGATTGACCGATGAATATGAAAAAACAATTGCCGATGAATTGATTCCGGCTTATAATCGACTCTATGATTTCTTCAACATTATTTATGTTCCTGCCTGCCGAACATCAACCGGCATAAGCGCGCTTTCATTCGGAAAAGAGTATTATAATTTTTTAGCGAAGCAATGGACAACTACTACACTCACTACTGATTCTATTTTCAATCTCGGACAAAGTGAAGTGGCGAGAATTCACAGTGAAATGGAAGCCATAAAAAATGAATTAGGATTTAAAGGAACGCTGAAAGAATTTTTCAAATTCGTGAACAGCGATAAAAAATATTTCCCGTTCAAAACAGATTCGGAGGTGATTCAAGGGTTTCGGAAAATTTATGAAACCGAGAAACCGATGGTGAACAAGATGTTCAGCGTGCAACCGAAATCTCCGTTCCGCATTCAGGAGACTGAAAAATTTCGCGCAGCTTCTTCCAGTGCCGAATACCAGCAAGGTTCTGCTGATGGAACACGCCCCGGCATTTTTTATGTGCCGATAATTGATGCTACAAAATTTAATTCCATTGCTATGGAAACTTTGTTTCTGCACGAAGCCATTCCAGGTCATCATTTTCAGATTTCATTGCAGCAGGAAAATAAAGAGCTGCCAGATTTCAGAAGATTTATTTGGTATGGTGCCTATGGCGAGGGTTGGGCTTTGTATACTGAATCGCTCGGAAAGGAATTGGGATTATATAATGACCCGATTCAGAAATTCGGAAACCTGAGTGAAGAAATGCATCGTGCATTAAGATTAGTGGTTGATGTGGGCATGCATTTAAAAGGATGGACACGAGAGCAAGCCATACAATTCAGCTTGGAAAACGAAGCAGAAAGCGAAGCCGATATTACCAGCGAGATTGAGCGCTACATGGCTATACCGGGACAGGCACTTGCATATAAAATCGGGCAATTAAAAATTATTGCCTTGCGCAATGAAGCCGAAAAACAATTGGGCAGTAAATTTTCTTATGCCGAATTTCATAACCAGGTTTTAAAAGATGGGTGCTTACCGCTCGCCATTCTCGAATCGAATATTAATAACTGGATGAAGAGTCAGAAATAAAATTTTGTATTACGAAACAACTTCTTTCTCTCTTCTTGATTTTATATCCAGATTAATCAGCATCGCCACAATCAGAAAATAAAGTGTTCCTACTTTATCGGTTTCAATCAAGTCGCTCAAAAAAGTATTTACATAAATAACAATCAATGTAAGTGTGAGTGCCATCGCAAATCGCCGCAGTTGTTTGTCTTTCAATTGATGATAAATGCGCTGACCATACCACAACAATGCTCCGGTGAAAATGGAAAAGATAAGCAGTCCGATAATTCCCTGCTCAATCAATAACAACAGAAAATAATTATGCACGGTGCTTCGCTCCGGATTACGACTCACGAAAGTTGCATAACTGCTCACCGCAAAAGGTTTATAAAAATTATAAAAATTTCCGGGACCATAACCTACAATCGGATTCGCCTCCCACATGCGGAAACCTGCAATCCACCGAAACACGCGCTCACCACTGCTGATGTCTTCCATGTTATAAGTTGCAGACAAGTGCGATTCAAGGTCTTCGTGCATAATGGTTTCATCAAAATTCGGTGCGTAGTACAGGTAGCGGTTTTGATAACCCATGTAAAAAACTCCGGTGATAATAAGCACAGCCCCAAGCAACATGCTTCTGCCAAGTAAGCGATGTTGTATTAAAAATGCGCACGGCAGAATTGCAATCACACTCAGCCACGACGAGCGCGTGTAAGAAAAATAAACGGCCACGAGCATAACAAGCAAAGAAGCAATCAGCATGTTGCGTGTAACACTTCTTTTTTTATACCAGGTAATTGCAAGCCATGTTAGTGGAATCAGTTGCGCCACAAAAGCTGCATAGGCCACATGGTTTCGATAAAATGGTTCCATCATGGTGTTTACATCGGCAAACGAAAACCCTTTTTTTGAATGGCGATACAGCGTATAAAAAACAGTGGCAATAGTTGGAATGAAAATGCACCAGAAAGCTTTTTTAAAATCTTTCAGTTCGCGCATTATCACACCGCCAAGCAAAACAAAAACAACGAGGTACCAGGTTTTTGCCAGCAGAAATTTGAATGACACAATGTGGTTGGAAGAATAAACAACTGAAATAATAATCCAGAAAAAATGAAGTGCGAGTAAAAAGAATAAAGGATGTGTGAGAAATTCCTGCGCTACTAATTTTTTATTCGACAACCAGGAAGCAATGAACACAAGCATCAGCCCCAGCATGAGCGGCTCGGTGGGTAAATCAGTACCGAGGGATGTAGTGAATGAAAATTCTATTGAAAGCGGCAAACAAAACAGTAGCAGGTAAAAACCAAACTTGATATCGGCGACTGTTACATATAAAAACAGCAACGCAAACGGAAGTGCAAACCAAAAGTAAGTATAGGTAAGCCAGCCCACCAATAAACTGCCAAGTGTAACAGTGGCAGCAGCAGTAAGCATCCATTTATCGTAAAGCAGTGCTTTACTCGGGAGCATTCAGTTCGCCTTTAATGTTTTTGTAATAGTCAGAAACAAGAGCGGTCAGAACCATCACCACAAAAGCGATAAACACACAACTGAAAACCACCAA
>JAHEZG010000195.1 GCA_023251195.1 Chitinophagaceae bacterium
TTTGCACGGAATTGCATGTTGCTGATTCCGTAATGTTCCTCATTACTATTTTCATTCGAAAATCCATTTCCGTTATCACTCACCTGCATCATGAATTTGTTTTCTGAAAAAGTTTCGAGTGTAACATTCAGTTCGGTGCATTCAGCATACTTCAATGAATTGGCAACTGCTTCCTGGCAAATGCGGAATAGGTTTAAAGTTTCGGAAGGACTCAACTCAACCGCGTGATTAATTTTTTCGTGACAGAAGAATTTCACTTCAGGAGTCAGCGCAATTTGTTTTTGAATATGCGCTTTCAGTTTGTCTGAAAACTCTTCGAGACCAATGCTGCTTTTATTAATTGCCCAGATAGTTTCTCTCAAAGTTGCAATCACATCGCGCGAAGTATTGCTGATGTATTCGAGTTGTGTATTCTTCTCTTTGTCGGAAAGTTCTTTCAGTGGCCGCGTTACCCAATCAATGTTGTTGCTGATTAAGCTGAGTTGAGTTCCAACATTGTCGTGAAGGTCGCGGGAGATGCGCTCGCGTTCATCCTGCAATTTCTTCTGCACTTCTATAGTGCGCAATTGTTTTTGATAGCGCAATCGCTGCAGGTAAAAAACAATCGTTGAAATAATTCCCACAACAAAAATCACCGCAAGAATCCGGAACCACCAAGTTTGCCAGTAAGGCGGAATGATGTTGATGTGAACTGTTGCCGTTGTATTATTCCATACCCCATCATTATTACACGACTTCACTTCAAACAAATAATTTCCAGGAGGAAGATTCGCATAACGAACCAATCGATTTGTTCCTGCATCTACCCAATACTTGTCATAATTCTTCAGGCGATACTGAAATTTATTCAACAGCGGATTAGTGAACTCGCAATTCACAAACCGGAACGACAATGTATTTTGCTGGTAGTTCAAATTGATGTTCCGAAGAAAATTCAATGATGAATCCAGTTGGTATTCTACATCATTCACCATCATCGAAATCAAATTCGTAAAACCAGTGCTTGCATTATTTTGAATTTCATCAGGTCTGAAATAATTAACACCATGAATTCCTCCTAAGAAAATAATTCCATCAGGCGATTGATAATAAGCTCCAGTATTAAATTCATTTGATTGTAGTCCATCTGACTTGTGATAGTGACGGAATTTTTTTTCCGCAGCTACATAACACGAGATGCCTTTGTTGTGACTCATCCAAACATTGCCGTTGGGTTGTGGTAACAGTGAATACACAAACTCATTCACCAACTGATTCGATTCGTTGAACCATGTCTTCACTTTATAATCCTTGTCAAGAATAAATATTCCGCGTTCGGAACTAATCCATATTTCACCATCCACTTCCGTAATGCACTTGATATTTGCAGGAACAGGAAGCGAAATATTTTTCCATTCACTATTCACTTTCACAAATGCTCCACTAAAGGTGCCCGCGTACATTTGTTGTTTGTTATCAACGAAAATTGTTGTGATAATTTGATTTGGAATACTATCGAGAAATTGTGCACTGTGCCTTTCGTCATCAATATTTATTTTAAATAGATACTGATTCCGGTTAATGATGAATTGTTTTTCGCTCACCTTCAAAATGAAATTCGCCTGCTGATTTATTTTACCGAAACCCGGAAATGCTTTTTCTAATTCACGATTCAGCGACTCATACCTGGCGGTTTTGAAATTGAATATTCCTACTTCGTTGGTATATATCATACTCAGCAAAACCGAATTTCTGTCAACCGCATGCATTGCAAAAACAGAATTGGATGGAAGAGTTGAGAATTGATTTGTTGTTTGATATTTAAAATGATTGACAAGATGAAATGCAGAATCATACACATCAAGTCCACCTTCAAAATATCCCACTAAAAAATTATTTCCGGCTTTGCAAATTGATTTTGCAATGGCATTGTTTTCATCTGTTGGTTGAAGTTGCTTAAACTTCTGAGCATGCAGTAAAACAGTTTTTACTCCTTCGGCTGAAGTTCCAATCCAAAGATTTCCGCTTTTATCCAGAGCAATACTCTCAGTAAAGACAGCATTTTCTTTTTCGTTCTTGCTGAATTCAAATGGATGAACAAATTTTTCTGCGGCGTTGTACTTTAAAATTCCATCTCGTGTATCAATCAGAAATTTTCCTTCTTCAATTTGAATGATATTATTAAACTGAAATGAATATGGAATTTCCTTTTGCTGGTCATCCATCAATTTCAACTCTTCAATCATCCCGCTTTTTATATTGTATAAAATAAATTTATTGAAAGCGCAACCCGCCATCAACACTGAATCATTCATCATAAAAATTGCTCTCGGAAGATATTGAGGTAAGTGATGGATTATTTTTTTTGTCTGCGCGCTCCACTCATATAAACCTGTGTTTTCTAACTCGAACCATACATCTCCTGTTTTAGTTACCAGGCCACTGTTACACTTATCGGTATTGTCTGTTTCGTTTTCTAATTTAAAAACAAATTTCACTTTTAGTGTAACTGCATCAAACTCCATCAATCCCTCATGCGCAACCCAAATGAAAATATTTGATTGAGCATCTTCACCTGCTATCTGATTCATTACATAGTTATCAGGCTTTTTCGGATAAGTAAAAAGATTTTGAAAATGATTTGTTGCCGGGTCATACACACTCACACCATTGTTGTGAGCAATCCATATTTTCCCATTGTGCGCCACAAACAAATGATGACGATAGTTTCCTGAAATACTATTTGTGTCAGCAGCATTGTTCTTAAATATTTTACACTCAAACCCATCGTATCGGCACAATCCATCCACCGTTCCGAACCACATGAAACCCTGATGGTCTTGCGCAATGCTCCACGCGCTGTTCACCGGCAATCCATCATCCACTGTGAGATTGCGAACGGGAAACTGCGCACGCGCATCACGAATAAAAATTCCGAAGAAGAGAATTAATAAAGTGAGGCGAAGAAGTTTCATTTCGAAAGCAAGAAACTAAAAATTGACTGAACTGCATAAATAAACCACAGAGTCGCACAGGGTTTGACTCAGAAATACTCCGAGTTTTTTTATACAAAGTATTCTACGAAATTCTATGATGTATTTACTCCATAATACTCTGTGGTTAATGTATTCTAAGAATAATACAAATGAGTTATTGTCTTCGCCATGCACTCGTGGCAGATTTGCACCGAACAATTAAACCAAATAACAACATGAAAACTTTTTTCGCTTTCTCGATTTTAATTTCTCTCTTCTCGTTTGATGTAACACTCGCACAACAATGGTCAAGCACCGGCGCAGGTCCATTTGGCTCGAATGAAATGTTTCCTGTTGGCAACACCATCCGTACTTATTCTATTGTAGCTAATTATCAAAGCAGCAACAATGGTGATACATGGACAGCGGATACCATGATTGGAATGGGACAATACCCGGATATTTATTCGATTGCAAAATGCGGGAATAAATATTTCTCAGGTGACGAATACGGAAAACTTTTTGAATCAACAGATGCCATCAACTGGACATTGAATCACACTTTTGCCAGTGGTCCGCTTCCATATATTCTAGTTGACGGAAATAATATTTATGTGGTAGGCGATGGTGTTGGCATTTATTATTCAACTGATGCAGGTGCCAATTGGAGCACGGGCAACAGCGGGCTTTCAAATTCTGGAAACGACATCAGTCAGATTGTGAAAGTGGGAAGCGATATTTTTATTTCAACATTGGATGGAGTTTATAAATCAACTGATAATTGTGCCACATGGGTTCAAAAAAATAACGGACTACCTGCGTCAGTTCAAACCAACGGAATTGCATACAATGGAGGTGCACTCCTCACTTCGGGTTATGGTGTTGGTGTGTATCGTTCTACTGACCTTGGCGAATCATGGACACAGGTCACCAATGGATTCAATGGATTTTTATTTGTCGGTGGTTTTTATACCGATGGAAATCTCATTGTCGTTGGCGGCTCTGTCAGCACTGCGCACTATTCAACCGATGGCGGCGCATCGTGGACAAAAATTAATACCGGCGCTGCTACCGGGTTCGATGTCTTCAAAGATTTTGAAGTGTTCAACGGAATATTGTTCGCAGCAACATCCAATTGGTGTTTGAAAGTTGCGCTCACCGATTTAGGAATCGGAACAACCGTTTCTGAAAACATAATTCCTAAAAATAAATTTTCCGTTTATCCCAATCCATCTATGAGTGCTGTTACGGTTGATTTCGGTTCTTCAACTGTTACATCACACGATGTTGCGATTTATAATTCGGTTGGTGAGTTGATGAAACATTTAAAACTCACTGGCAACAAATCCACCATAAGCATTTCCGATTTCCCCGCCGGAAATTATTTCTTCACTTCGAGTGAGGGGACTGTGAAGGTGGTGAGGTAGATTTTTTTTAAAAATTTTAAATGAAAGAGCCGACTCAAAAGTGTCGGCTCTTTTTGTTTTAGCAACTCAGGTAAATTACATTCAACCTCTCAAAAAATAAGTGAATGAAAATATTTTGTATCGGAAGAAATTATGCGGAGCATGCAAAGGAACTGAACAATGAAGTGCCGGATGCACCCGTGATATTTATGAAACCTCAAACTGCTTTGTTGCAGAACAACAAACCATTTTACTTTCCTGATTTCACAAAAGACCTACACTACGAAACTGAAATCGTTTTGAAGATAGGTAAGAACGGAAAAAATGTTCCTGAAAAATTTGCCGGAGTTTACATTGACAGTGTTACTGTTGGAATTGATTTTACCGCCCGTGATTTACAGTCAAAGCAAAAAGCAAAAGGATTGCCATGGGAAATTTCAAAAGCATTTGACCACTCAGCTGTAATTGGAAAATGGATGCCGATTAAAGAATTTAAAGATTTGAAAAATATTCGCTTCTGCATGTATCAGAATAAGGTGATGAAACAAAACGGCAACACAAAAGATTTGATTTTCCCTTTCGAAAAAGTGATTAGTTATATTTCGCAATTCTTTACATTGCAAAAAGGAGATTTACTTTTCACCGGAACTCCGGTTGGGGTAGGACAAGTGCAAATCGGAGATAAGATTGAAGCGTTTATTGAGAACGATAGTTTGCTGGAGTTTGAAATAAAATAAAATCTGATATTAGCATTTAATAAAATTATAAATTTCGACATGAAAAATTCGCTTAAAAAAATTTTGAACCTGCCAAAGTCAGATAGAATTCTAATTGTGGAAGCGATATGGGAAAGCATAGCGAATGAACCTGATGATGTTGAATGGACTGAAGAAGTTAAAAAAGAATTGAACCGTCGCGAATCATTATCAACTTCCGGAAAAATGAAATCTTCTTCCTGGAAAGAAGTGAAGAAGAGAATTCTTGCTAAATTATGAAGTCAATTATTTCTATCACCGAATTAGCCGAAGGTGATTTATTTGAAGTAACGAAATGGTATGAAAAACAAAAGGAAGGATTGGGCGAACAATTCCTTATAAATTTTGAATCTTGTTTGAGTGTTATTGAAAGAAACCCTGAGCAGTTTGTAAATCAGTATAAAAATTTCCGCAGGGTTTTATTCAATCGTTTTCCATATGCAGTTTATTATAAAATACTTTCAGACAAAATAGAAGTAGTTGGTGTCTTTCACCAAAGAAGAAATATATTTCGCGAACTCAAAAAAAGGAACAAGAAGTAAATCTATTTATTTCTTTGTGCCTGATAAACAGAATGGAACTTTCAACCAAAAATTTAAAATCAGGAATCAATATTGATTCGCACTACCTCAAAGCATTTGAGTTGATGTGTTGTGCGAAGTACATGGCAATTGTGTATGAAGAAAATCGCGCTATCACAAAATATGTTCACAGCACATCGCGCGGACATGAAGCTATTCAACTCGCTACTGCATTTCAATTGAAGCCGTGTGATTATGCAGCACCATATTATCGCGATGAAAGTATGTTGCTCGGAATGGGATGGGAGCCGTATGAATTAATGTTACAGTTGCTCGCGAAACGAGATGACCCGTTTTCAGGAGGAAGAAGTTATTACTCGCATCCGTCATCGCGCAGAAAAGACCGACCTGTTATTCCACATCAAAGTAGTGCAACGGGTATGCAGGCAATTCCGGCAACGGGTATGGCGCAGGGAGTTCAGTACTTAGAGAAAAGAAATTTATTGAAGAGTGAGGAGCCGCCTGTTGTGTTGTGTTCGTTCGGCGATGGAAGTGTAACAGAAGGCGAAGTGAGTGAGGCATTTCAATTTGCGGTACTCAAGCAGTTGCCGATAATTTATCTGGTGCAGGATAATGAATGGGGAATCAGCGCATCGGCTGATGAAACTCGCGTGATGGATGCCTATGATTATGCAGCAGGTTTCAAAGGATTGAAAAGAGTGCGTGTGGATGGAAGCGAATATCATCTTGCACATAATTGCATGAAGGATGCGATTGAATATGTGCGCACACAACGCAAACCGATTTTGGTTCATGCGAAAGTTCCGCTGCTTGGTCATCATACTTCCGGTGTGCGCAAAGAATGGTATCGAACGGAGGAAGATTTGAAAAAACATTTGCGCGACGACCCGTTTCCGAAGTTGCGTAGTTTTTTATTGAAGATGGGAGTGGAAGAAAAATGGCTGAACGAAACTGAAGCACAAGCAAAAGAAAAAGTTTACAAAGATTTTGAACGAGCAGTTGCATCACCTGATCCCGAACCGGAAAGTGTAACACTTCACGAGTTTGCCGAAACAGCTGTTACAGAAGAAACCGGCGACCGTGCACCCGAAGGCAGAGAAAAAGTGGTGATGGTTGATTCTGCTCTTCACGCAGTGGATGAAATATTAAAAGCAAATGCTGATGCAATTTTTTTCGGACAAGATGTTGGTCGCAGATTGGGTGGTGTGTTTCGCGAAGCCGCAACGCTCGCCGAAAAATATGGCGACGACAGAGTATTCAACACTGCTATTCAGGAAGCATACATTGTGGGAAGCACAGCAGGACTGAGTGCGGTGGGAGTGAAGGCGATGGTAGAAATTCAATTTGCAGATTATATATGGACAGGAGTGAATCAATTGGTAACTGAACTTTCAAAAAGTTGTTATCTCACCATGGGAAAATTTCCGGTAAATACAGTGATACGAATCCCTATTGGCGCGTATGGTGGTGGTGGTCCCTATCACAGCGGTTGCATTGAGTCAAGCATTCTCACAGTGCGCGGAATAAAAGTTTGTTATCCGAGCAATGCTGCTGACATGAAGGGATTATTGAAAGCTGCCTTCCTCGACCCGAATCCTGTTGTGATGTTCGAGCACAAAGGTTTGTACTGGAGTAAAGTTCCGGGTACTGATGAAGCAAAAACTGTTGAACCTGCCGAAGATTATATTCTCCCGCTTGGTAAAGCGAATATTGTTCAGCACGCCAGTGAAGAAGAAACTGCCAACGGAAATACTGTTACAGTCATCACTTACGGAATGGGAGTTTACTGGGCGAAGAATGCAAGTAAAAATTTTCCCGGCTCAGTAGAGATTGTTGATCTGCGTACTTTGAATCCATTGGATGAAGAAACAGTTCTTGCATCAGTTCGCAAACACGG
>JAHEZG010000196.1 GCA_023251195.1 Chitinophagaceae bacterium
TTCAGGACAGCGAAGATTACAACTCGTAGTTGGCTCAAATGAAATACTGATGGGTGAACCCCATAACGATGCCTTGCCAGTTGCACGCGAATAAAAATAACTGCTCAATACTTTGCCGGCATTCAACGCGCGGCGCGGTGTGAGTTTTGAAATAAAATTTGTTGAATCGCGAAACAAAAAAGACATCGCTTCAAAAGTAACTGATGAATCTCACTCTGCGTTCACCGTGATTTTGTTCAAAATATTATTTCTCAATATTTATAAAATCCTTCGCCTGATTTTTTTCCGAGTTTTCCTTCATCCACCATTTTTTGTTGTGTAACACTCGGTTTGAATTTTTCTTCATTCTCCATCAACTCATACAATGATTTAGTTACATTCAGATTTGCATCCACTCCAATCAGGTCAATCAATTTGAACGGACCCATTTTAAAACCACTTGCTTCCATGAGTGCATCAATGGTTTCAACATCCGCGATACCTTCTTCCAGAATTTTTATTGGTTCCGTGTGATAGAGTTTGCCAATTCGATTGACAATAAAACCCGGTCGGTCTTTGGCCAGCACCGGATACTTTCCTGATTTTTTGGATAAATCAAAAATCAATTGCGCCACATCAGCGGAAGTTTCTTTTCCTGAAACCACTTCAACCAATTTCATTAAGTGGGGTGGATTGAAAAAGTGCATGCCGACAATTCTCTCAGGATTAGAAATTCCCTTTGCAATTTTTGTAATTGGAATGGATGAAGTGTTTGTGGCAAGAATGCAATCATCGCCATTTACTTCAATCACTTTTCGAAACAGTTCTTGTTTCACTTCTAATTTTTCCAACACGGCTTCAATCAACAAATCGCATTTTAAATCTGTAATGGCAGTTGAGATTTTTATTCTGCTAAGAATTTTCTGTTTTTCATCTTCACTGAGTTTTCCTTTTTCAATAGCTACAGAAAGATTTTTTTCTATCAGCAGCATCCCTTTTTGCAAAGCAGTTTCAGCTACATCATACAACCATGTATCGTATCCGGATTGTGCACACACTTGCGCAATGCCTGCACCCATGGTGCCGGCACCGGCAATTGCAATCGTTTTTATTTCACTTAGTGTTTTCAATCCGGTAGAGTGTGATTATATTTTTTGAATTGCGAATTTATATCAGGCAATGAGAAAACCAGATTAAAAGAGCTGGTCGAAATGCAAATTTTTTTTAATTGGCCAGCTCAGTTATCAAACATTCAATTTCTTCTTTTGGTGTCTTTGTCAATGTGGCCTCTGTATTAATGTCATTATTCACTTTCAATTCTTCCATTGAGTAATATGTTTCTTCATTCTTAACACCAATAATAACCAGGAAAACTTTTTGTCCTTTTGGTATGGAATGAAAAATAAAACTGCTGTCGTTATACAAACCGGTCATCACAGAATTGTAACTGCGGAATAATAAAAACGAATAAACATTGTCCATTGCCTTGGCATTATTTACGCTGGCAATTACATTTTGCCTCACAGGTTCATTAATATATCTGTCGCAATTAAATAACCCCATTGAAGGTAAACGCAGGGTAATGGATTTATAGTTCTTGGCATTGGCTATGGAGGTTGCCATCATCCTTTTAATAATTTCATTGTCGCTTATTCCAGCACTGCACTTGCTGTAATTATAATTGTATCCAGGTTGATTGAACAACCAATTGGCATAATTGTAATCCTTCAATTTTAATGTGAGTGAGCGACGGCTTCGTAAATCTTTTTTATTAATTAAAATCGGTTGCTGATAGTTTTTGCTTTCGATGTAAAAAGATCTGAATAAACGAAGGCACGATTTCAACCACATTCGTTTTGAAAAGCCATTGCATAAATGTCTTTTCGAAATTTTAAATCCGCTCTTATTTATATTTCTACTGTACGAAATCATTTGTAACACCGCAAGCGAATCGGCAATGTTTATGTTACCGGGATTTTCTAAATAAAAATCGAGCAGGCTTAAATCCCATCCCATGTTTCGTATAATTTCCAATCGCTGCAAAAATTCATACGAACACAGCGAACTGTTTTGAATGTATGATCCATTCAATTGATCCATCCGGTCGTTCCATCCAACAAAGGTTTCTTCGGGTAGGAATTTATATTTATTTATGATTTTGAAATCAGAAAACCGAAGATGCGATTGCGGAAAAACTGCCAGATTATTATTGGGCGATGGTGATGGAAACAAAGTCCAGTTCATGCCGTTTGCATTTTGAATTCCGGTGAACAACTGGTATCCTTCTTCAAATTTTCTGCTGCCTGAAATTGTCAGCAACACCTTACTCGACGAATCCATCATTAATTGTTCACCATCCGGTGTGGTAGCATTCCAGTATATCATACCTGCACTTTCAATTGGTTCGCCATTGCTGGTGGTTGAAAATTTTCCGAAAACCATTTCAGTTTGTTTCTTCACTTCCTTTAATTCAATTTTCACTTCACCATCATAAAAAGTGGTGTCATTTATTTTGAATGTTGAAGGAACAAATTCCAATTGTGTTCCAAGCTTTGCCGTTATGGTGTTAAATTTTTTCGAATCAAAATAGTTTATCTGTGTAGGTGTATTTCTGTTTTCAAAAAAATCCTTCGCTGATAATTCAGTTTCTTTTTGTTTGAAAATTATTTGCGGAAAAATAAATTTTGATTGAAGTTCAGATGCAAATGAATTTTCTTTTTCGAAATTAATTACCGGCGATTTCCTTTTCAGAAATTCTATTGGTGAAATAATTCGTTCTACTGCAGATGCAGTTGCAGATTTAATTTCTTCTGATTTTTTTTGATTGTTGTTAGAAGAATGATAATAACAAAATTCATGTATGATAATAAAACACATTACCATACAAGAAGCGAGGGCAAACTTTTTCATGGTTATGAATTTTGGTTCGTGTAAAAATTTATCGCATCCGGAATATTTTTTTTCTTAACGAATGCATTGCATCAGATATTATTTTCTTCTGAAAATAAATTTTGAAATACAGAAATGATTTTGAATTGAAATCATTTACTTAAATAAATTTGTTGCACTATCACTCCACTCAGTATGCCCCAATTCCCAAACAAAGTCAGAAGTAAATTGCCGAGAGTCGGCACTACTATTTTCACAGTAATGTCAGCGCTGGCTGCTGAACACAATGCGGTAAATCTTGGACAGGGATTTCCTGATTTTATGTGCCATCCTGATTTGTTGAAGTATGCGGATGAGGCCATGCAAAAAGGATTTAATCAGTATGCACCCATGCCCGGCTTGCTTTTGTTGCGTGAGCGCATTGCCGAAAAAGCTAATGAATTGTATGGAGCAGATTTTAATCCTGCATCAGAAATCACTGTTACTGCTGGAGGAACCGAAGCAATTTATGCAGCTATCACAAGTGTGATTAATGAAGGTGATGAAGTAATTATTTTCGAACCGGCTTATGATTGTTATGCGCCGGCTATTGAATTGTGCAAGGGTATTCCTGTTTATGTTTCGTTGGAACCTCCATATTATAAAATTCCGTGGGAGCAGGTTCGCAAGCGCATTAATCCGCGCACGCGAATGATAATGATTAACACACCACACAACCCAACCGGAACAGTGTGGTCGCACGACGATATGTTACAGTTGGAAAAACTCACTCACGATACCGATATTATAATTATCAGCGATGAAGTTTATGAGCACATTATTTTCGATGGGATAGAACATCAAAGTGTTTTGAAATATCCGCGACTGGCCGAGCGAAGTTTTGTGATTTACTCTTTCGGAAAAACTTATCACAACACGGGATGGAAAATGGGATATTGTTTAGCACCCGAAACATTGATGAATGAATTCCGCAAGGTTCATCAGTTCATTGTGTTCAGTGCAAACACACCGCTGCAACATGCGTTTGCACAAATCATGAAACGAAAAAAATTATACCTCGACCTGAAAAATTTTTATGAGCAGAAAAGAAATCTGTTTCTGAAACTGATTGAAGGTTCACGATTTAAATATGTTCCGGCAGCAGGAAGTTATTTTCAGATTCTGGATTACTCAGCCATCACCAACGAAAAAGATACTGACTTTGCAGTTCGGTTGGTGAAAGAATTTGGAATTGCATCGGTGCCTGTTTCTGTTTTTTATAATCACAACGACGATCACAAACAATTGCGTTTCTGTTTTGCAAAAGAGAATGAAACATTGGAGAAAGCAGCCCAGAAATTATTGAAAGTGTAAATTTGATTTTCCAAAACAAAAAATTCTATTCATGAAAAAAAACAAAATTGACATTGCATTGTTGATGCTCAGAATTGCATTTGCATTTTCAATTGCCTATGCTCATGGCTGGGGTAAACTTACCGGAGGAACAGAAAAATGGATGAAGCTTGGCAGCAACATGGAGGTAATAGGAATCACTTTCGCACCTGTGTTTTGGGGGTTCATGGCTTCGTTTGCTGAGTTCTTCAGCGCCCTATTTATCGGTTTTGGATTTTTTACCCGACTCAATTCTTTTCTTTTAGCCTTCACCATGTTCATCGCATTTTACATGCACATACACGATGGCGATGGCTTTGGCGAGGCATCTCATTCATTTGATTTAATGTGTGTTTCATTTTTCTTTTTAATTGTTGGTGCAGGAAAATTTTCAATTGATAACAAAATAAAAATTTCAAAATGGCTTCAATGATTGCCAATAATGTTTGCGAGATCATCGTGCGCGATTTACAAAAACTCGCTGCAGAGGTTTCTGCTTTTAAGAACGAAGAGGATTTGTGGAAGACAGAGGGCGATATAAAAAATTCGACCGGCAACTTATCGCTTCATGTGTGTGGCAATCTGCAGCATTTCATTGGTGCAGTGCTTGGCAACAGTGGCTATATCCGCAATCGCGATGCTGAGTTTGCTCAGAAAAATATTTCAAAAGAAAAACTACTCAAAGAAATTGATGTGACTGTTGCTGCAGTAAAAAATGGAATGAGATTGCTGACAGATGAAGAATTGTATAAAGAATATCCATTGGAAAAATGGAATCAGCATTCAAGCAAAGCGTTTCTGCTTATTCATTTGACTGCGCATTTAAATTATCATCTCGGACAGATTAATTATCTGAGAAGAGTGCTGGAGAAATAATTCATGAATGATTATACCAATTGCGTATTGTCATGCTGAGCTTGTCGAACCACTGTCATCCTGAGTTTATCGAAGGAGCGTGGGAGCGTTAAACACTCTTCGACAAGCTCAGAGTGACAGCGTTACTCCTTCACAAATTTTTTACAAACAATTTTTTCTCCATCAAATATGGTAACCACATACATGCCGGCGGGTAAATCAGAAACGGGGATGATGGTGCTTTGAACATTGCTGACTCTTATACTTTTTACCTGCTGACCGAGGAGATTGAATATGCTGATTTGATTTTCTGTTGGTGAAAGATTGGTGATTTTTATTTCGGTGGTGGCGGGGTTGGGGGAAATGATTATTGAATTAATTAAACTATCAATTTCAGGTATTAAATCAGACCAACATGCATTCTGAACATTAGAAGAACAGTTTTCTATTTCAGCTAAATATGATGTCATTAAAAAAGTAATTGGGATTTCAGTTAAAGAATCAGTATGAAAAGTATTTAATGGAGCAAGAGAAATACTTAGATTGATTTGTTTGCAATCAGCAATACCATTCTTGTCTGTTTTAACAATGAAAATTTTAGTATGACCTAAGTTATCTTGCACCCAGCCAGAAAATGCAAATCCAGAATCTTCAGTTTGAATCAAAGATGTTATGGAATGAAAATTTTTTATCGCATTAAATTTCTTACTCCATTCAACTGTTCCAGTAGAATCAAGTTTTAAAAGCAAGGGATGATTAATTGTATAGTCTTGTGTTGTGGTTGCAGCAACAATATACCCGCCATCAAATGTTTGAATGATTTCAGAAGCCCATAGCAAACTGTCAACGCCTGAATATTTTTTCGTCCACTCTTCATTCCCTAAACTATCTGTCTTCATCACTAATATTTTTTGCTGATAGATTAAGCTATCTGCTTCCAAATAATAACCAGCAAGAACATACTTGTTGTCTGAAGTTTTGTTAAGAGAACTCCCTTTTAGAACTTTCCAACCAAGCCCATTAATTCCATGTCTTTTTGACCAAATAATTCCACCATTGTTATTGAGTCGAGTTAGAAAAGTAAACCCATCCTCACAACCTTCGCAAATCGTTATTCCATATTCGCTTTCAGGTATCTCAATATCTAATGTTTCTAATTTTGATGTGCTGTCAATTAAAATATCCCATTGCAGTTCACCAATTGAGTTTGTTTTAAAGACTGCAACATGACTTGACCAAATGAAATTTCTATAAACCGGTTCCGTAACCACAAAACCTGAATCAGGTAGTTGCTTTACTTTAATTAAAAAATTAGAAAGTGAATAGTTGACAGGCAAAGAATATTCTTTCTCAAAAACAATACTCCCGCTATTACTCATTTTTATCAGAACACTGATACTGCTTGTATCATCTATATATCGAAATCCTGAAATAATAAAATTCCCATCAAAAGTATTTTGAATGTCACTAATCATTCCGCCATTAGTAAAGCTGATTCTCTTTGACCACATCACATCTCCGCTTGAATTTAACTTCAAAACAAAAGGAGATTGTTTTGGATAGTAATCAGTATTCCCAATTAAAATATATCCTCCATCTGATGTTGGAATCATTGACGCTGTTATATCCATTGTATCGGAATCCAAAGAATAGACCTTTTGAAAAATCTCTGTCTGTCCAAAACAAAAACAAGGCAACATCCATAAAACAAAAAATATTTTTTTCATCCCGAATCAAAATATTTCTGTGAAGCTAAATCAATTTCCTACAAACTATTATAAGCCAGATTTTGCGAGAGCCATTTTTCTATTACATCAATGCTCATGTTTTTTCGCTTTGCATAATCTTCGACCTGGTCTTTCTCAATTTTTCCGACACCGAAATATTTTGATTCGGGATGCGAGAAATAAAATCCGCTGACGGATGAGGCAGGATACATGGCGAAATTTTCGGTGAGTTGGATGCCGGCGGTTTTTTCGGCATCGAGCAGGGCAAATAATTTTTTCTTCTCGGTGTGGTCGGGGCACGCAGGATAACCCGGCGCCGGACGAATGCCCTGGTATTTTTCTTTTATCAACTCTTCGTTGGTGAGCGATTCGTTTTTTGCATAGCCCCACAATTGGGTGCGCACATATTTGTGGAGGTATTCAGTGAATGCTTCGGCGAGCCGGTCGGCAAGCGCTTTAATCAGAATGGAATTGTAATCGTCGTGGTCTTTTTCGAAATGCGCAATCCATTTTTCAATTCCGATGCCGGCAGTGCAGGCGAAGAAGCCGAGGTAATCACCGACACCGGTTTCTTTGGGCGCAATAAAATCAGCAAGTGAGTAATAGGATTCTGTTGCCGCCTTCTGATTCTGCTGACGAACGAAGCAGAATTTTTCTTTCACTTGTGTTCGCGCTTCGTCGTCGTAAATAATTACATCATCATCGTTGATGGTTTCGGCAGGAT
>JAHEZG010000197.1 GCA_023251195.1 Chitinophagaceae bacterium
TATTCAATTTTATAAAACGAAAATCCATTGTAGGGAACAGTGGTTTGTTCGGGTGAAATATTTATTTGCTTTTCTACTCCCCTATTCACGAAATAAAAACTAAATGCATTTTGGCGCAGTTTGTTCAGTTGGTTGAATTTATTATTGACTGTTGTTGAACTGATAATTTTTCTGCATTTCTCCTGAACAGTAAATACTAAAGAATCAGTAACTTGTTTGTTTAACCAACTAACAAACAGTGTATCCTTGATTGACATTTTATCAATCTTGTTTGAATCTGCTTCACTGAAATTTTCAATCTTGATATTTTCGAGAGATAAGTAATATTTTTTCTTCGCTTCATAAAACAAGATGTATTCTTTTTCCTTTTCAGCAAACACCATTGGATGCACGGTGATGGATGCTTTCGGATTCTTCAATAAGAAATCAACTATTTTATTCACGAACTCTTCCGGATTGTGTTCCAATACACTCTGCCGCATTTGCCATTGAATGTTGTGTGTCTTTTCAATTTCATTCTCTGCATTTTTTACAGTAGTTCGGTATGGAATCGTTGGTGGTTTAACAAAAATATTTTTGAGTAAATCATAAAACACATCACTCAAATGAAATTTGGGATTTTTTAAATCACCTGAAATCGGTATGTCATAATCAATCACATTGCCGCGCTCGCGAATGAAGAACATGATGAGCGGCATGGGTAAGTGCAACGCTTCTTTATTTTTTATCCGTTCAGATAATCGAGGATCAATAATCAACAGGTGATTGTCGCTTTCAATTTTATTATTTCGAACCTGCCAGTTTCCGTTTAGTTCAAATGTTCCTCTGTCTAACGGAAACGAAGTGTAGGAAACAAAGTAGGGGTTGAATAAAGCAGCAGGTAGTTTTTGCAGATGATATTGAAGATTGAAATCAGCAGTATCAACCGGATTGATGTCGAGTGTTACAGTTGCATTTCCGAATGGTTGAATCCCGGTTTGAAAAAGTATTTTAACACGGTCGTGATTTTTGTCAATGGAATCAGCAACCATATTAAATGGATTTGCTGCCAGAGAAAATTTTTCGCTCAATGAATAATCATTGAAACCAAAATTGCCATCGTAAACTGCCAGGCGATTTACTTTGTAATAACTCTGAAAGAAATTTCGTGCGAGTATCTGCACATATCGTGCAACTTCCACCACCAGATTATACTTTGCTGCTTCACCATTTGCTGCATAAATATTTTCTCCGCCTTTACCGAAAACAGTTTCGATGTTATCTAAGTAATCATATTGTTCGTATAGAAAAAACGGATGTGTTAGCGAAACAGAATCGAAAATATATTTATGCTTCTTCGGACTCAAATCATTGATAGAAAAAACCAATTTGTCAAAAGATGCATAATCTTCTTTCTTGTTTTTTCCGAAATGAAATTCACTGAAGGCAATTAATCCATTGGCTGTTACATCTTCTCCGTCGTTAAAATTTCCATGCGCTTTTAAGTGACCATCAACCATTGCCGCGAAACTTCCGTAGTTCGCAAAGTCTTTGATGTATTGCTCAACAGGATGCAAATCAAATTTTGCAGCTTCAATGTCATAATGATAATCGAGTGTTTTAAAATTAACAGTCATGTTTCCATTCACACTTCCGCTGGAAGGACCGGAGAGAAATGAAAATTTAAAAACTATCGTATCAGCATTCCACAACATTCCATCGCTTTCGATATTCAGTTCCTTCACGAAATAATTTACCGGAATAATTACATCGCGGTAGTACAGTAAGCCATCATTTATTTTTATGTGGCGGATATTGAAATGAATAGGTTCAGTAGTTGAATCCGGAATTTCATTTGACGAAAACTTTTCAATCAGGTCAGAGAAATTGAATACAGAATCTTGCTGAATCACAATTCCCCTCGGTCTGTCCAGCACCAGTTCCTTTATTTCATAAGTTTTATAAAATAATTTCTTCAGCGAAAAATCTCCGCCCGCACCATCTGCTGTAAGCATAACGCTGTCACTGTGGTATTCATAAATTTTCAGGTTGTGGAAATAAACATAACCTGTGAATGGATTGACATAAGCCCAACCCATGGTGATTTGTCTGCCCGTATATTTCTCATCATATTTTTCAACCAAGTACTTTGTGATTGGAGAAATACATGCAATCACAACTATAACTATAATGATGATTGTACTGCCAATAATGAGCAGTGTCTTCTTCAGTTTTGTATTTGCAATTTTCATTTCGCTGCAGATTTTTCTTTCTTCTTAAAAAATCCTTTCAATAAAAAACTGTGCTGCAATGCTTCGAGGTCTTCGTTCAGTTTTTGCGAACCGCTATCTAAATTCTGAATGGCTGATTTCAGATTGGTGCCTGATTGTTCATCGTGCAGCAATACACCAATGGGACTGTTAGGATTGGCGCTTGCGTTTTTCAAATTCAATAGAAGCGAGTCGGCATTCGAAGCGATTTGCTGCAACTGTAACACCGATGTTTTTACTGAATTGAAAACTACTGTGTCAGTCACCAGGTCATTGGCGAGTGTTCCCGGTTGATTCAGTTTAGTTCCGTAATCGGAAAGTGAGGCAGTTAACTTTTGCGCACCTGCTGATGCTTTTTGTAATGATGCAATAGTCGTTTGTAAATTATTGTAAAGTGTTTCATCATTGAGCAATTTGCCGATGTTGCCTTCGCCGTTCAGAATTTTTTTGCTGATGGTTTTAAAATCAGATGTGATGGCGAGCAGATTTTTATTGTTCTCCTGAAAAGTGTTCATCATGTCTTCTGTAGTGAAAGTTTTTTCAATGCCGAGTGTATCACCATCTTCAACGGCAGCAGAAGAAGCAGTGCCTCCGTATATCACTACTATTTTATTTCCGATAAATCCATCGGTGCTGATTTTCACTTTTGCGTTCTTGCGGATGTACTGTTGCGCGTTTTCGTCAAGCTTCATTATCACTTTCACCTGCGAGTTTCCATAGAAGCTGAGTTTGTTCACGGTTCCGATTTTTACTCCGGAGAACCAGATGTTATTTCCTGCCTGCAAACCATTCACATCTTCGAAAATGGTGGTGACTAATATTTTTTTTGTGAAGGTGTTTCGAAGGTTTCCGATAATTAAAATTCCGGAAACCAGAATGGCTAATCCGAGAAAAATAAAAAGGCCGACAACGACTGTGCGTTTATTAGTTGGGTTCATGTTTTATTGAATGAAATTGTAATCGTAAAAATTTTTAATTCTTTCTTCGGTGGATGCAAACACTTCTTCAAATGTTCCCTGCTGTAAAAATTTTCCGTCGAGCAGCATCGCAATTCTGTCGCCGGTTTCTTTGGCGCAAGTGAGGTCGTGCGTGATGATGATGGAAGAAGTTTTGTATTTATCCTGTACTTCGTTGATGAGTTTATTTATTTCGATGCAAGTGATGGGGTCAAGACCGGAAGTAGGTTCATCGTACAACATGATTTCTGGTTTCAGTATCAGGGTGCGTGCAATACCGATGCGCTTTCGCTGACCGCCCGATAGTTCGGATGGCATTTGATTGATGGTTTGTTTTAAACCCACTGCATCGAGCACTTCTTCCACCTGCTTGCTCACTTCTGTTACACTTAAGTTTTTTATGTTTCTGACTAACGGGAATTCGAGATTCTCGCGAACACTCATGCTGTCGTACAGTGCACTGCTTTGAAACGAGAAACCAATTTTCATTCGAAGCGCGCGCAATTCTTTTTCGCTGATTTTATCTACCTGCATACCCAACACATTAACAGTGCCTGCATCGGGTTTGAGCAAACCGGAAATAATTTTTATGAGTACTGATTTACCGGAGCCGGAACGACCAAGCACAACTACATTTTCGCCTTTGTTTACATCGAGGTCAATGCCGTTTAAGACTTTGAGTTCACCAAATGATTTGTAAAGTCCTTTGATGGAAATAACGAGATCATTTTTTTTGTATAAGATTTCCAAGGTGGCAAAGGTTGGCGCAACCGTTAGTTTATGTGTTACACATTATGGGATAAGAGTTACATGATTCACACTTTGTTAAAAGTCCTCACCCTATCCCTCTCCTTGAATACAAGGCGAGGGGACAGTCGCGCGGGTTTGTTGCTGACTGATAAGAAACTCGAAATGGAAAAAAGGGGTGATGGGGAATTTTATTGTTGGTCAGTCGACCAACAACGGCGCAGTTTGTATGCGGAGATTGTGGACTGTGTATGGTGATTTTATATAATATGTATATTATAAAAATGCTATGTGTATGAAGGTAAAAACCGCTGTGTAAGCAAAAAAAGGCATTGTGTACGGAAGAAATGGGCATTGTGTACGGCAGAACATGGCATTGTGTACGATTGAAATGTGTATGGTGTAAGGCAGTTAATGGCATTGGGTATGGTTAGTAATTGTATTGTGTATGACTATAAAAGCATTGTGTATGATTTGAAAGGGCATAGTGTATGGTTTGTATGTGCATTGTGTACGATTAGTACAGGCATTGTGTATTATAGCTAAAGTGGATAAAATGGCTAAAAAGGGCGTTATTCTATTTGGTTTGGTAACTATGTGGATAAAATGTGCAAAATATTATGGTGATTTATTATTACAGAATAAAAAAAAATAAAATTTTTATGGCATTACTCACTCCTTAAAACCCATATCACTATGGCAGTAGAACCAGTAAGACCTTTGTACAAGTGTACTCAGGGGGCGAATTATTCCGGATGCGGAACAGTTGCCGACAATTTAGAGACCATGCTCGCAGAGATGGCCGCCTTCAGAGGAAGGTACACCGCACCATTTGTAGCTGCTTACAGAACAGCAATTGCAGATGCAAAAGCTCTACCTGATGATCAGGCACGGGGCGCAGACTCTCAAGCACTGCTTGTTCAGATGAAGGACAAGAAAGATGAGATTATGGGATTGTGGGTGGACACGGGACGCTATATAGAAGGAGCGTTTCCGAAAGGAGAATGGACAATAAGACGAGAGGAAGCAGGGAGCAAGGCATTTGCGAAAGTAGGCACCAACAACTGGGATGAACTGGTAACAGGGTGTTCGAGTTTAAAAACATTTTTAACAGCGAAAGCTGTTACACTTGAAGATGGCGGACTGAATATGCCGAATCCATTTCCATTATTGGTTAAAACCGCATCAAATGCATTTGATGTTTTGTATGCTTCGTTTAAAGCAGCAGAGCAAACAACGGTTGCAAGAAATAAAAAGATAACCGCCAACAATGCTCTTTTTACAACCGCTATGGAAATTTGTAAGGATGGACAAGCGAAGTTTAAAGATGATGAAGGTGTTATAAAAATGTTTACCTGGACAGTGATACAAGAACTGATAAACCCTCCGGGAAGTGCAAGTCTGGAATTTGTGGTGCTTGATGCTGTTACACTGTTACCAGTTGTTGATGCCACTATAGTAATACAGGCAGAAGGTGGTTCTCAAATTACTTTATCGGGTGGAGCAACCGGCATAGCTAAGGAGCCAAATATTGACCCTGCGGTTTATAAGGGTATTGCCAAAGCTCCGTTGTATGTTGATTTAGCATTTGAGAAGGATGTAGATAAGGGAGTGAATGCAGGAAAGAAATTATTAATGACCAAGGTGTAGGAATTAATAATTGCAGATTACAAATTACAGATTGATTGAAAGCCCTCTCGGAATTTTTTTTCTGAGGGGGTTTTTTTATTATTCCTTAAAAAATTTCTTCACTTGAATACTTTCATCTGACAATTGAATGCTTATAAAATAAAAACCTGAAATAAGATGGCTCAAATCCATTGTCATGGTTTCGTTTTGAATTTCGGAATTTAGTTTTTCTATAACCTTTCCATTTAAATCTGTGATTTCAATTTGCTTGGTTGCAGTTCCTGCTGTTTCAATTGTAAGTTTTGATTGAACAGGATTTGGATAGACATTTAATTTATTGACAACTGTTGCAGTATCCAAATAATTTGCATCGCACTCTTTAGCCACCTTCATTATTTTAGAATGCTCAGAACCAAAATCAAGTCGAAGGAAATAAAGTCCGGGCTTCAATGAATCAGCATTGTATTGAATGGTATAAAAAGCTGCTGCCTGTAATTTGTTTGAAAAAAAAGCGTGAACATTTTTTCCTGAGACATCAAATATATTGAGACTGACAGTATCATTATTTATGAGATTGTAGTGGATGGTTAATTGACTGCAAACCGGATTCGGGAGCAAGAACAAACTATCTGTGATGATTTGTGCCTGAGTAAAAGTTGATGCAAGTAATAGAGCAATGAATAAAAAATATTTTTTGAGGATCATAGTTAGAGGATAGGTGCGATTGACTGGTAATGATTAAGCAAATATGTTTTTACCGGATGAGCCAGCAATATTTCCATTGAAGGAATCTCATGTTGCACAGCCAAATTTTCATCAATGTATAAATTCTCTTCTATGTTGTATTTGTGAATTGACTGTATTGTATAATCATCATCAGCATTTATATGCGGAGTTATTTTCACTCCAAGATTATTAAAGTAATTCAGGACAATAAGAATATCATGCTCCCGCACTTGACGAATGATATGCGGCTCAAGCGCTTTCAAATCTGCCTCGCGATTTGAACTCAGTTTGATAATACTGCCTGTGCCGACAAAGTGTTGTAATTGTTTCATAAGAAGTTT
The DNA here is from genome assembly GCA_023251195.1 of Chitinophagaceae bacterium. Taxonomy (GTDB): domain Bacteria; phylum Bacteroidota; class Bacteroidia; order Chitinophagales; family UBA10324; genus UBA10324. Next base: position 6,649 of record JAHEZG010000197.1, read on the forward strand.
TTTTCGAAAAGCCAATATAAATCATAATAGGAGATTAGTTTCTTGTCACTTTTTTTTTATAAAAAAAGTAACCAAAAAAAAGCGTTTCAGCGAATGGCTCCGCCCGCAGAAACAGGCATCGCTCATCCTCACCCTATCCCTCTCCTTGATTACAAGGCGAGGGGACAGTCGCGCGGGTTTGTTGTTTGCTGAGAATAAGGTCGTGATAGAAAAAAATTGGTGAGGGGGATTTTTGTTTGCTACTGCCGGTTGCAAACCGAATTATTTATCTCGGCTCGATTGCAAATCGAGCAGAACTGAGTGAATGATGTAACTTATTTATAAAATTATGTAAGAGATTATTGTGGTAGTGATTTTCCTTTGGTAACGATTTATAAAATAAAATGGACAGGCATAAGGTTGGGTCGGACAGAACAGAATTAGAAAAAGAGAAATATCATATTACTGTTGAGATAATAGAATATATGCCTAACAAGGTTATGCGTAAAGCCATAATGAAAAAACCAACGGGAAGCATTACGGCAGTTGCAGTTGATGCCGGAGAAAAAATAAGTGAGCGGATTACTGCTTTTGATATTTATGTTCAGATTATTGAAGGCACTGCGGAAATCAGTATTGACCGAAAAAAATATCATCTTAAATCGGGGGGCTATATTGTTATTCCTGCTCATTCGCTTTGTGGTTTTAGTGCGAATGAAAAATTTAAAATGATTAAGACTGTGATTAAAAGTGGTTATGAGGAGTAAGGTTAGATAGTAGCTTGAGGAAGAATGCCCCTGAAGAATTTTTTTTCTTCGGGGGTTTTTGTTTTTTGCTATTGGGGACATAGAGGACTTTGGGGACAGTGAAAGTTTGCGGATGCTTATTTGATACAATATATAAAGTATC